>DQGF01000602.1:0-12236 GCA_003525045.1 Pseudomonas sp.
CAAATCCGTAGGAGCGAGGCTTGCCCGCGAAGGCGTCATCAGCGACCCCAAAAATATCGATTATTATCTGTATTACCTGAGTAAAATTAGACGAAAGGAAGATTATCACCTTTAAAGGTCGATATTTATCGGCTATAAAGTCGTCGTCGCCCACGGTGTGCCTCACCACACCCGGTGCTTCCCATTTCCGTCATCGGTCGCTGCCACACTCGACCCTCAAGCACTTGCTCAGGAGCCGATTCATGAGCCGTATCGTTACCGTCGCCGCTACCCAGATGGCTTGTTCCTGGGACCTTGAAGCCAACATCGAGACCGCTGAGAAGCTGGTCCGTGAAGCCGCGGGAAAAGGCGCGCAGATTATCCTGATCCAGGAGCTGTTCGAGGCTCCGTACTTCTGCCAGAAGCCAAACCCGGACTACCTGCAGCTGGCCACGACCGTTGAAGACAACGTCGCCATCAGGCACTTCCAGAAAGTCGCCAAAGAACTGCAAGTGGTGCTGCCAATCAGCTTCTACGAATTGGCCGGCCGCGCGCGGTTCAACAGCATCGCAATCATCGATGCCGACGGCAGCAACCTCGGGATTTATCGCAAAAGCCACATCCCGGACGGTCCTGGCTACCACGAAAAGTACTACTTCAACCCGGGCGATACCGGCTTCAAAGTCTGGAACACCCGTTACGCGAAAATCGGCGTGGGCATCTGCTGGGATCAGTGGTTCCCGGAGTGCGCGCGCAGCATGGCGTTGCAAGGCGCGGAAATTCTGTTCTACCCGACCGCTATCGGCAGCGAGCCTCACGACAAGACCATTTCGTCCCGTGACCACTGGCAGCGTGTGCAACAAGGCCATGCCGGTGCCAACCTGATGCCGCTGATCGCCAGCAACCGCATCGGCAACGAAGAGCAGGACGGCTACGACATCACTTTCTACGGCTCGTCGTTCATCGCCAACCAGTTCGGCGAGAAAGTTCAGGAACTCAACAAGACCGAGGAAGGCGTGCTGGTCCAGAGTTTCGACCTTGATGAGCTGGAGCACATCCGTAGCGCGTGGGGTTCGTTCCGTGATCGTCGCCCGAACCTGTATGGCACACTGAAGACCCTCGACGGTACCCTGGAGTCCTGATCGCTATGACCACTTTGAACAGCACCCCTCGCGCTGACGGCTTTTACATGCCGGCCGAATGGGCGCCACAAACCCAGACCTGGATGATCTGGCCCGAGCGCCCGGACAACTGGCGCCTGGGTGGCAAACCGGCGCAAGCCGCGCACGTGGCGGTGGCAAAAGCCATCGCCCGTTTCGAACCCGTGACCGTGGCGGTATCCGCCGGTCAATACGAAAATGCTCGCGCCCGTCTCGACGTGCCGAATATTCGTGTGGTCGAGATGTCCAGCGATGACGCCTGGGTCCGCGACACTGGCCCGACGTTCGTCATCAATAACGGCGGCGAAGTCCGCGGTGTGAACTGGGATTTCAACTCGTGGGGCGGTTTTGACGGTGGCCTGTATTCGCCGTGGAACCGTGATTCGCAAGTGGGCGGCAAGATCCTCGAGATCGAACGCAGCCAGCGCTACCGCACCGAGGGCTTTGTGCTCGAAGGCGGCTCGATCCACGTCGATGGCGAAGGCACGCTGATCACCACCGAAGAGTGTCTGCTCAACCGCAATCGCAATCCGCACATGAATCGGGCACAAGTCGAAGCGGTGCTCAGCGCGAATCTGGCTGTGGATAAGATCATCTGGTTACCGGACGGTTTGTTCAACGACGAAACCGACGGCCATGTGGATAACTTCTGCTGCTACGTCCGTCCGGGTGAAGTGCTGTTGGCCTGGACCGATGATCCGCAAGATCCGAACTATCCGCGCTGCCAGGCCGCAATGAAAGTGCTGCAAAGCAGCACCGACGCCAAGGGTCGACCCTTCACGGTGCACAAAATGCCAATTCCGGGACCGCTGTATGCGACTGAAGAAGAGTGCGCAGGTGTCGACGCGGTGGACGGTACTCAGGAACGTAATCCGACCGTCCGTCTGGCCGGCTCCTACGTGAACTTCCTGATCGTCAACGGCGGCATCATCGCACCGAGTTTCGACGATCCATTGGACGGTCCGGCAAAAGAGATTTTGCAGGAGCTGTTCCCGCAGCACGAAGTGGTGATGGTCCCGGGTCGCGAACTGTTACTGGGTGGCGGCAACATCCACTGCCTTACCCAACAACAGCCGGCCCCACACAAGGAGTGAGTGCGGTTGTAACAGCTTGAGTTACATGCGAAATCGACCAGGCAACGCTTCCGCCTCACCGCTTGGCAGACAGCCCGCAGCCCATCAGGACTGCGGGTTTTTTTGTCGCCGCCCGTCGACTGTTCCGACACCTTGGCACAGCTCTTGTATCTGTCGTGGTGTATAGCAGGGAGGGGGAGAAATGCGATGTTCTGTCATAAACCTTGGATAAGTTAGCCGCTCACACACCAGGAGAGAGCGTGGAAATGAACGCCGAATTGAACGTAGTGAGCGAGCAGGCGTTGCATCCCCTGGCAGTAAACAGCGAATCGCTCCAGATCCTGGCGCACTGGTTGAAGTCCAATGGAATGCGTCAGATCAGAGAAACTGATACGCGCCGGACGATGATCGAGCGCTACCCCGCTGGTTTATTCAGCGATGCGGAACTGGATGCGTTGTGGGATGTGATGGAAGGATAAAAGAACAACAAAGGATTGGTAAAAGCGCTGCCGGGAGGGTGGCGCTTTTTTTATGGGCGAGAAGTTTTTCGGGTATGCCCTTTATCTGTGACCGACGCTGGCCAAAGGTGGGATCCACGATTTCGGCCTATTCATAGACGATTCATGAAATTGACACAGGGTTAAGCGCGCGGCTACGATCCGCCCAACGCCTGTGGCTAACCGCCATGACTCATAAAATAATAAAAAGGCCCGCCACGATCTCCTCGTGGGCGGGCCTATTTGTTTTGGGTGAAAAAAGAGTGCAACAGCGCCGTTTCAGCCGTTCGACACAGCGCGTATCAACCCGTAATAAGGAAAAAAACAAAATGTTGAACAAGCGAATCAGTCTGATCGCGCTGGGGATGTTGGGCGCCACACAGGCCATGGCTAACGACCAGGCCGAATCCAAGGGTTTTGTTGAAGACAGCAGCCTCAAGGTGCTGCTGCGCAATGCCTACATCAATCGCGACTACAAAGACGGCAACCCGGACAAAGCGGAGTGGGGCCAAGCGGCCATCGGTACGTTCTCGTCCGGTTTCACCCAGGGCACCGTCGGTGTGGGTGTGGATGCTTTCGGTTTGTACGCATTGCGTCTGGATGGCGGCAAGGGTCGCAGCGGTGCCGGTGGTATCGACTTTTTCAAACAAGGCGACAGCGGCAGCGCGGCTGACGACCTGTCCAAGGGCGGCGCAGCGGTCAAATTCCGTCTCTCCAGCACGACGCTGACTTACGGCGACCAGATGCCGGCTTTGCCAGTGTTGAGCTACGACAATGTCCGCCTGCTGCCGGAAAGTTTCACCGGCACCCTGATCACCTCCAAGGAGATCAAAGGCCTGGAACTGAACGCCGGTCGCTTCACCGCCGAATCGCGCAAAAGCGCGGAAGGCCGTGACAGTGGTGGCTTGAAATCGATCAACGTGTTGGGCGGTAGCTACCAGTTCACCGAACAGTTCAAGGCTGCGCTGTACGCCTCCGACGTCGAAGACGTGCTGAAGCGGCAATACGTGAACGCCAACTACGTGTTCCCGATCGACAAGGATCAGTCCCTGAGCCTGGACTTCAACGGCTACCGCACCAAGCTGGACGATTCGTACGTCCGCGAAAACGGTGTCACCGGCGACGACAACAAAATCTGGAGCCTGGCAGCCACCTTCGCCACCGGCGCGCACTCGTTCACCCTCGCGCACCAGCGCAGCACCGGCGACAGCAACCTGGGTTATGCCTATGGCGGTTACCAGAAGGATCAAGGTCGCGTCGGCGATGGCGGTAACACCATCTACCTGGCGAACTCCTACTGGTCCGACTTCAACGCCGAAGACGAACGCAGCTGGCAGCTGGGCTACGGTCTGGACTTCACCACCTTCGGTGTTCCAGGCCTGACCTACAACTTCGCCTACGTGCGTGGCGACAACATCACCACTTCCACCAGCGAAGGCGGTACCGAGCGCGAAATCTTCAACCAGTTCAAGTACGTCGTGCAAAGCGGCCCGGCCAAAGACCTGAGCGTGCGACTGCGCAGCTCGATCCTGCGCGTGTCGCAGAAATCCAGCGAATACAACGTCAGCGGCAACGAATTGCGGGTGTTTGTGGATTACCCGATCAACGTTTTCTGATGATCGGTTGCAATATCGAGGTCTGATTCAAGGCTGAGCTAGTAGAAGCCCCGACTGGTCCGGGGCTTTTTTGTGGGTGCGATTTAGAGCTCAACGCTATCAGCTATTTCCTGCATTGAATCGGGACGGTTCTGGAGCGCGAAAGGGATCAGGCTGATATTCATCTCGTGGTTAAACGGTTGAAATACTGAGCGATAAATCCAACTGGTTGTGGTTATTACCATGGGTACATTGCTGAAAACCACAGTGCGTTGCCGCATTGATGAGGATTTAAAGGCGCGTGCGACGGAAGTTTTGAGCGCCTGCGGTCTGAGTATCAGTGACGCCATGCATTTATTTCTTCGTCATGTCGTAGCAACTCAGGGCCTTCCGTTCGAGGTGCGCGTCCCGTCGGTGAAGACGGCCCGCGCCATGATGGAAGCACGAGATATTCGCGAGCAATTCGACTCGATAGACGACTTGAATTCTTGATGATTTATGAGCACACACGTTCCGATCTGATCACATTTGTTGATCTCGGAAGCCATTCCGAGCTGTTCAAGTAGCATTGCAAACACAAGCCCCGACTGGTTCGGGGCTTTTTTGTGGTCGCTGCGAGGCTCTAGCCTGCTCCATAGGCCCTTCGAGGGGGCTGTCACGCCCAGCTTCTGCCTTCAAAAATGATCAAAACGATCATTTCAATGATTGGTTTGCGCAATTCAAAGCGAAAGCCTAAGATAAATTTGACTGAGTCAATCATTAAGTGATCGGTTCGGTCAGTTTCGAGGTGATACACGTTTTGCCAAACAATTATAAAAGGAGACCCTCGTGGCCCAGATTCCTATCAAGCGCACCATTGAACGCATACCGGGCGGCATGATGATCGTGCCCCTGCTGATTGGTTCGCTGGTGGCAACATTCCTGCCTGACACGCCAAAGTTTTTCGGCTCATTCACCAACGCGCTGTTCACCGGGGCGTTACCCATCCTCGCGGTGTTTTACGTCTGCATGGGCGCGAGCATCAATATCAAGGCCACGCCTTACCTGCTCAAGAAGGGCGGTACGCTGCTCATTACCAAAGTCGGCATCGCCGTGCTCATAGGTATCGTGCTCGGGCACTTCCTCGGCGAGCAGCCGATTTCGTCAGGCCTCTTCGCCGGTATATCGACACTGGCGGTGGTTGCCGCGATGAACGACACCAACGGCGGCTTGTACATGGCGCTGATGGGGCAGTACGGCCGCTCCGAAGACGTTGGTGCCTACTCGGTCATGTCCCTGGAGTCCGGCCCTTTTCTGACCATGGTCACCTTGGGTATCGCTGGTCTGTCGGCATTCCCTTGGCCGACACTGGTGGGCAGCATCCTGCCGCTGGCTCTAGGCATGCTGCTGGGTAATCTCGACCGTGACATGCGTGACTTTCTGGCCAAGGCCGTCCCGGTGATGATCCCGTTCTTCGCCCTTGCCCTCGGCGCCAGCCTTGACCTGCATAACGTCTGGCAAGCCGGTTTGCTGGGTCTCGGCATGGGTGTTGCGGTGGTCGTGCTGACCGGTATTCCGCTGTTCTTCGCCGATCGTTTGACCGGCGGCACTGGCGTTGCCGGTGTCGCCGCGGCCACCACCGCAGGCAATGCCGCAGCGGTTCCTGCGCTGATTGCGGCGGCCAATCCGGTGTATGCCGAAGCGGCCAAGAGCGCGACCATTCTGGTGGCGGCTTGCGTCGTGGTCACCGCGATCCTCGCACCGCTGCTCACCGCCGCCGTTGCCAAGCGCGTGCAACAGCGCAACCCCGTCGTCATACCGGAACCCGAACCGCCAAAACAGGAGGTGTTGCGATGAGGATTCTGATCATCGCAGACGATCTGTCCGGCGCGGCGGATTGCGCCATCGGCTTTGCGAGCGCGGGTTTGCAAACGGTCGTCACGCTCGATCCCTTGAATGACAAGGCTGACGCCCAAGTGATTGCCGCCGACACCGATACCCGGCGCCTTTCACCGGCGCGGGCTGCCGAGCGCACCGTCGCCGCGTTCAAGGCACTGCATCAACCCGGGCAACGGCTGTACAAGAAAATCGATTCGACCCTGCGCGGCAACTGGGCGGCGGAAGTCGCCGCCTTACAACCGTTAGCGGGTCTGGCCATCGTCGCCCCGGCGTTCCCCGCCACCGGGCGTACGCTGCGCGGCGGTCGAGTGTTCGTGGACGGCATGCCGCTGGAAACCACCGACACCTGGAAACTTGAAAACGCCGAGCGTCCTGCCGATGTCGAAGCGATGCTGGTTGCCGCAGGCCTGACTACCGCCAAGCTTGACCTGGACACCTTGCGGGGCAACGAAATCGCACTCGCACGCCACATTGCCGAAATTGCCAGCAACGGCACCCAGGCATTGATTGTCGATGCACAAACCGAAGACGACCTACTGACCCTCGCTCGCTTGACCGCTTCGATGGATCAACCGTTGTTCTGGATCGGTTCGGGTGGCCTGGCGCGGGAAATAGCCAGTCTTCCTGATGCCTTCGAGAAACGTTTCGAGGCCATCGAACCCGATGCCGTCGAAAAAAGCCAGGCACCGATTCTGATACTCGTCGGCAGTCTGTCCGGCGTCTGCGAGCGGCAATGCGAGCTGCTCAAGGAACGTGGCGGGGTCAGCGAATTGGTCGTCCCACCTGAAGTTCTTCGCCAAGGTACAACTCATGGCGACTGGCCGATCTGGCAAGCGCGCATCGGCGAGCAACTGGACGGCTGGAGCGACCTGCTGCTACGTATTGGCCGTGATGAGGCGTTCGATCCCCAAGAGGGTGCGCAACTCTCGACCATGCTGGCCGTGCTGGTAGAGCCGCACTTCGCCAAGGTCGGCGGCCTGATCGCCACCGGTGGCGAAACGGCACGGGCCATATTGACCACTGTAGGGATCGACAGCCTGCAACTGCTGACCGAAATCGAAGCCGGGGTCGCCTTCGCTCGACCGGCAGCTTCTCGTCATGGGCATCGCCCCGGCATTGTGACCAAGGCCGGCGCGTTCGGCACCGATCACGCCTTGTATGCGGCATGGCAACACCTGAGCGACAGCGCTGATCGCTCCCCGTCCAAACGCACACGAATCCAAGGACTCGAATGAACACTATGAGCAACTACCTCCCCATCATCGGCATCACCATGGGTGACGCCACAGGTGTCGGTCCGGAAATCATCGTCAAGAGTCTGACTCATGACATCGTCTACCAACAATGCCGGCCACTGGTGATCGGCGATGCCCGTCGCCTCGAGCAGGCTAATGTCATCGTCGGCGGCAACGCAAAAGTGCGCCGCATCGAGAACGCTTCCCAGGCGTTGTACGAGGCCGGCACCATTGACTGCATCGACCTCGACCTGATCCCCGACGACCTGCCCTTCGGCGAGCTGTCGCCCATCGCCGGTGACGCTGCTTATCAATACATTGCCCGCGCTGTGCAACTCGCCGAGGCCAAACAAATCGATGCGATCTGCACCGCGCCGCTGAACAAGGAAGCGCTGCACGCCGGTGGCCACAAATTCCCCGGCCACACCGAAATGCTCGCGCACCTGACCAACGTCGACGAAGTTTCCATGATGCTGGTGGCGCCGCAGCTGCGGGTGATTCACGTCACCACCCACATCGGCATCATCGACGCGATCCGCAAAATCGAGCCGGGCCTGGTTCAGCGCACCATCGAGCGCGGCAACGCGACGCTGATCAAGGCTGGCATTGCCAGGCCGCGTATCGGCGTGTGCGGGATCAACCCGCACGCCGGCGAAAATGGTCTGTTCGGCTATGGCGAAGAAGAAGAGAAGATCATCCCTGCGGTGAAGCTGTTGCAGGAACGCGGCCTTGACGTGACCGGCCCGCTGCCCGCCGACACGCTGTTTTTCCGCGCCGGCCGAGGCGACTTCGATCTGGTGGTGGCGATGTATCACGACCAAGGCCACGGCCCGGTCAAAGTGCTGGGACTTGAAGCCGGTGTGAACGTCACTGTCGGCCTGGACGTGATCCGCACCTCGGTCGACCACGGCACCGCTTTCGACATCGCCGGCAAAGGCATTGCCGATGAGCGCAGCCTGCTCGAAGCGCTGCGCCAGGGTGCGGAGCTTGCCACGCGACGGGGATGAGCCGCATGGGCGCTGTCGTGTAAGATCGACCACCGTCCACCGTGCGAGACCTGCCATGAAAGCCTCCGAACGCCACCGCGCCATCCTCGATCTCGTGCGTATTGGCGATGCCAACGTCGAGCAATTGAGCGCGGCGCTAGGGGTCTCGGAAGCGACGGTGCGACGCGACCTGACCATGCTCGCCAAACAGCGACACCTGGTGCGCACCTATGGCGGCGCCACCGCCGTGGTGGGCGTCCATGAGCCGGAAGCTTCGCTCGAAGAACGCAAGACCAGCCAGTGGGAACAGAAAGACGCCATCGCCCAGGCGGCCGCGGCGCACGTGCAGGACGGCGACACCGTACTGCTCGACGGCGGCACTACCTGCGCCGCGCTGGCCCATCATTTGTGTTCGCGACAAGACGTGCATGTGGTCACCAATAATCTGCTGGCCGTGATGACCTTGGCCAATGCGCCGGGTATTCGCCTGACGTTGATCGGCGGTGATTTGCGCGGTTCGAGCATGAGCACGTTGGGGCCGTTGGCGGAGTTGACATTGAGTCGGTTGAGCGTCGACAAAGCCTTCCTCGGCGCGGACGGCGTGGTCGCGGAATTCGGTTTGTGCGAAGCGAGCGCGCAGCAGGCGTATTTGAAGGAATGCATCATCAAGCGGGCGGCGCAAATCGTCGTCCTTGCCGACACCGATAAACTCGGCCGCGCGCGGCAGCAGCATTGGACGCCGATCGAGCGGGAGTGGCGGTTGATCACCGGTGCCACCGCGGATGAAGCCGCTCTCGCGCCGTTCCATGCCCTGCAACAAGTCATCGTAGAAACAGTACCCATAACCTGATCACGCCCCCCCCTGTGGCGAGCGAGCTTGCTCGCGCTGGGCTGCGTAGCGGCCCCAAAAATCTCAAAACAGCGCCATTTTCCGTGCACTCATGCACAAACAACCCCCCTAGCGACAGCCCTCATGTCGCCAAAATCCAATTTCGGTAACACGTGTCGCCCACATGTCGTCCGCGGCGACATGTTCCCAAGACGTGTCGCAAAAAGTGGAAAATTGCGACACGTACCAAAGCGGACTACATCAAAAGGGGCTAGGTCCTACTTCAGAAATAGCCAGTGATGACTACTAAATAGCTCTGCGTAAATCGTCTACTGAGGTGTTTGGAGGACATCGACTGACCCAGTAGGAATCCATCTTTTGAAGAGATTTGCTTTTGTAAATGAAGCTGCAACACGTGAGTACAAGGACCTACCGGGCTGGATACAGGATGAGTTCGGGAAAGACCTGATGCGCGTGCAGTACAGCGGGGATCCACAGCTGGCGATAAAACAGCTGAGATCATTAGGGCCGGGAGTTACCGAGCTGATCATCAATGGAAGCCCGGCATATCGATGCATCTACATTGCGAAGTATGCGGACACCATTTTCGTCCTTCATTCGTTCGTGAAAACGACCAACAGAACCGATCGCCATGCAATGGCGGTTGCGCAGGATCGGTTGAAGGAGCTGAAAAGGGAGCTTCGAAATATGGGTTTCAACGTCTAGCAGGCGCGAGCCTGTGAAATCACGATTTGGGGTAACGCGCCGGCATCGTTGGACGGCAACGTAAAAGTGGTGCGAAAGCCGAGCTTATCCAGCATGTCCATCATTGCATCGATTGTAAATTTCTCGATTTTGCCAGTGGTTAGCTCTGAAATGCGTGATTGGGTCACGTTTAACCTGGCTGCCGCCTCACTCTGCTTCAGGCCCAGATTTTTGATGCAGTCAGTGATGAATATCGATAGCTCCATCTTTAAAGCCATTTTGCTGGCGACTTCCTCGTCATGCGTGACATGGAAGGGGCTATCGAAGAATTGAATTGTCATGGACATTTACCCCTTTCCGCCGATATCTAAAATTTACGATAAACGAAGGTTAGCCCATTGATCATTTTTTATGCAAACGTTTTTTCCGTTCGCGCGGAATAACTCATTACACCAAGTAACTAATGATGTTCCCGCCCCCACCTTTATCCCCTGCAGCCAACCTCATACATTGAGCTCCAACACCTACCCATCATCCCGATGAGAAGGTCACTGGAGATTCCTCATGCCCTTCGTAAGCGTACGCATTACCCGCGATGGCGTTACCTCTGAGCAGAAAGCTCAGGTGATCGCCGAAATCACTGAAACACTGGAACGTGTCCTCAAGAAGGACCCGCACCTGACCCACATCGTGATCGAAGAAGTCGACACCGATAACTGGGGCTACGCCGGAATCACCACCACCCAGTACCGCAAGCAACTGGCTGAAGAGGAGGGGAAGCCGTGACGCCGTCCGTCTCCATCGATTTCATCTCCGACGTGGTGTGCCCGTGGTGTGCCTTGGGCGCGACGGCGCTGGAGCAGGCGATCGAGAATGTGGCAGGTGAAGTCTCTGTCGAGCTGACCTATAAGCCCTTCGAGCTGAACCCGAACATGCCGGCCGAAGGCGAGAAGGCGGTAGAGCACTTGATGCGCAAATACGGGCGCACCGCCGAAGACATCGCCGCCGGCAAAGCGATGCAGATCGCTCGCGGCGAGGCCATTGGCTTCAAGTTCGATCTGGAGAAGCGCAGCCACTTCTACAACACCTTCGATGCGCACCGTCTGCTGATGTGGGCATTGCAGGAAGGGCGGCAAATTGAGCTGAAGAAGATCCTGCTGCGCGCTTACTTCGCTGACGGCCAGAACCCGAGCGATCACGAGACGCTGGTGAGCCTGGCGGAGGAAGCAGGGTTGGATGCAGACAGGGCACGTGAAGTGCTGGCCTCCGCAGCGTTCGCCAACGAAGTGCGAGAGCTTGAAGCGTTTTACCGCCAGCACGGCATCAATTCGGTACCGGCCATGATCCTCAACGGTCGTCACCTGGTGTCCGGTTCGCAGTCGGTCGAGTACTACGAACAGATGTTGAGACAAATGGCGAAGGTACCCGCCGAAGCCTGATTACTTACTTTTCCAAACCATCATTTATTAGTAGAGGTTCATCATGAGCAATTCGAAAAAAGTCATCGTTATTACAGGCGCCTCCCAAGGTCTCGGCGCAGGCATGGTCAAGGCTTTCCGTGATCTGGATTACAAGGTTGTCGCCACTTCGCGTTCGATCAAACCGTCCACCGACCCGGACATCCTCACCGTTGCGGGCGATATCGGTAACCCGGAGGTCGCTCAGCAAGTGATCCGTGAAACGATCGAACGTTTCGGCCGCATCGACACCCTGGTCAACAACGCCGGGATCTTCGTCGCCAAACCGTTCACCGAATACACCGCTGAAGACTATGCCAATGTGCTGTCGGTGAACCTCAATGGCTTCTTCTACATTACTCAACTCGCCATCACCGAAATGGAAAAACAGGGCAAAGGCCACGTCGTCAACATCACCACCAGCCTGGTGGACCATGCCATCGATGGTGTGCCGTCGGTACTGGCTTCGCTGACCAAAGGTGGCCTGAACGCGGCGACCAAATCTTTGGCCATCGAGTACGCCAAGCGCGGGATTCGGGTGAATGCGGTTTCCCCTGGCATTATCAAGACCCCGATGCATGGCGAGGAAACGCACGAAGCGCTGGGGAATTTGCACCCGGTTGGGCATATGGGGGAGATCAGCGACATTTCTCAGGCGGTTGTGTATCTGGACAGCGCCAATTTTGTCACTGGTGAAATCTTACATGTCGATGGTGGGCAGAGCGCGGGTCACTAATCTGATTTTTTCCAAACGGCATAAACAACAAAGCCCTCGTATTTTTACGAGGGCTTCGTTTGGTATGGTGCCGAATCACTACACCCCCTGCATCGTCTCCGAGCCC
>DQGF01000602.1:12531-12657 GCA_003525045.1 Pseudomonas sp.
CCCCCTGCATCGTCTCCGAGCCCACCCGCCAAGTTTGATAACTCCAGGAACTTAGTGGTACGCCAAAAAAATCTAAATCCATCCTGTTGTTTCTACGACGTTTAACAATTCATTGCTGAAGTCGTC
>DQGF01000602.1:13070-13195 GCA_003525045.1 Pseudomonas sp.
ATTCAAGATACCTATCGGGAAATTGAACAGACCCTAGGTCAGGTACCAGAGTGGATTAAGCAGATGCCGGAAGGCGGAGCGAGCGGATTCTGGGGCGTGGCCCGGGACTTCTGGCTGGCGGATAC
>DQGF01000434.1:0-161 GCA_003525045.1 Pseudomonas sp.
GGCTTGCCGGCGAAGGGGCCAGGGCAGTCACCAAATGAACTCTCTGCCGCTCAAACCAGTCAGCTAATTAGGCCCTCAACTCAAGGTGCTAACGTTCATGCTGCTATCCCTCGACCAACAAGTCGCCCTGATCACCGGTGCCAGTTCCGGCATCGGCGCCG
>DQGF01000434.1:387-3114 GCA_003525045.1 Pseudomonas sp.
TGCAGCCAAAGCTTTGGCTGCAGCCGGTGCCGCCGTGGTGATCAACTACCATTCCCAGGCCGAACCTGCCGAAGAACTGGCCCGGCAAATCAACGCTGAAGGCGGTCGCGCCATTGCCATTGGCGCCGACGTTTCCAAAGAGCAAGACGTCGAGCGGCTGTTTGCGAAAACCCTCGACGCCTTCGGTTGTCTGGACATTCTGCTGGCCAATTCCGGGATGCAGAAAGACGCCGCCACCGTGGACATGAGCCTCGCCGACTGGAACCAGGTGATCGGCGTCAACCTCACCGGCCAGTTCCTCTGCGCTCGCGCTGCCCTGCGGATTTTCAATCGGCAAGGTATTCGTGAAGGCGTGTCCCGGGCCGCCGGCAAGATCATCCACATGAGTTCGGTGCACCAGCGGATTCCCTGGGCCGGCCATGTCAATTACGCCGCGTCCAAGGGCGGCGTCGACATGCTGATGCAGACCCTCGCCCAGGAGGTCAGCCACCAGCGAATCCGCATCAACGGCATCGCGCCGGGGGCAATCCGTACGGCGATCAACCGTAGCGAAACTCAAGGCGCCGCGGAGCAGGACCTGCTCAAACTCATCCCTTACGGCCGGGTCGGCGAGGTCGAGGACATCGCCAACGCGGTGGTCTTTCTCGCTTGCGATGCCTCCGACTACATCGTCGGCACCACCCTGTTCATCGACGGCGGCATGAGCCTTTATCCGGAGTTTCGCGGCAATGGCTGATCATCCTCTTGAACGACAAAGCGCCATCGACGCCCACGGTATCATCGGTGACATGCGTAGCGCGGCACTGGTCAACGACAAGGGCAGCGTGGACTTTTTCTGCTGGCCGGAGTTCGACAGTCCATCGATTTTCTGCTCGCTGCTGGACACACCCGAGGCCGGCATTTTCCAACTGGCGCCGGACCTGCCCGACGCCCGTCGCGAACAGATTTACCTGCCCGACACCAACGTGCTGCAAACCCGCTGGCTCAGCGACCGCGCGGTGGTCGAAGTCACCGATTTGCTGCCCATCGGCGACAGCGAAGATGATCTACCGGTGCTGATGCGCCGGGTGCGGGTGGTCAGTGGCCAGGCAACCTTTCACATGCGTTGCGCCGTGCGGCACGACTACGCACGCGCCAGGACCCGCGCGCGCATGGATGAAAAACAGGTCATCTTCGAGGCCACCGACCAGCCATCCCTGCGCCTGTCTTCGGATCAGGTTTTGCGCATCGATGGCAACGCGGCGGTTGCCGAATTCACCCTCGAACAGGACCAGAGTGTCGAGTTCCTGCTCGGCGGCATCGACGATCCGCGCTTCAAGGAAGGAGGCGCCACGCTGTGCCTGGAACGCACCCTGAAATATTGGCGCGACTGGTCTGCCCAGTCCAACTACCGCGGTCGCTGGCGGGAAATGGTCAATCGCTCGGCCCTGGCCCTGAAGCTGCTGACCTCGCGCAAACACGGCGCGATCCTCGCCGCTGCCACGTTCGGCCTACCGGAAACGCCTGGCGGCGAACGCAACTGGGATTATCGCTACACCTGGATCCGCGATGCCTCATTCACCGTCTATGCCTTCATGCGCCTGGGCTTCGTTCAGGAAGCCAACGACTACATGCGCTGGTTGCGTGGGCGGGTCAGCGATTGCCAGGGCAAGCCGATGAAAGTCAACATCCTCTACGCCATCGACGGTCGCCAGGAATTGCCGGAAACCGAACTGTCGCACCTGTCCGGCCATGGCGACGCGGTGCCAGTGCGTATTGGTAATCAAGCTTATGATCAAATCCAGCTCGACATCTTCGGCGAACTGATGGACGCGGTGTACCTGGTCAACAAATATGGCGATGCCATCTCCCACGAGGGCTGGAAACACGCCGTGGAAGTGGTCGATCAAGTCTGCGTGACCTGGGAGCAAAAGGATGTCGGCATCTGGGAAATGCGTGGCGAACAACATCACTTCCTGCACTCGCGACTGATGTGCTGGGTAGCGCTGGACCGCGCCATTCGCCTCGCGTCCAAACGCTCATTGCCCGCTCCGTTCGCTCGCTGGGACCAGACACGACAGGCGATCTACGCCGACATCTGGCAAAATTTCTGGAACGAAGACCGTGGGCATTTCGTCCAGCACATCGGGGGCACCGCACTCGACGGTTCGATGCTGCTGATGCCGCTGGTGCGCTTCGTCAGCGCCAAGGATCCGCGCTGGCTCTCGACCCTCAAAGCCATCGAAAAAACCCTGGTGCGCGCCGGCATGGTCTACCGCTATCGCAACGAAGACAGCGGGATTGATGGCCTTGCCGGCACCGAAGGTGCGTTTGCCGCGTGCTCGTTCTGGTACGTCGAATGCCTGGCCCGGGCCGGTCAGGTGGAGAAGGCCCATCTGGAATTTGAACAACTGTTGAAGTACGCGAACCCGCTGGGGTTGTATGCCGAAGAGTTCGACAGCCATGCCCGGCATCTGGGCAACACACCGCAAGCGCTGACGCATTTGGCGCTGATCAGTGCGGCGTGTTTTCTGGATCGGAAATTGAGTGGGGAGAAGAATTACTGGCAGCCTTGAGACCGCATCTCACCTGTGGCGAGGGAGCTTGCTCCCGCTGGGCTGCGAAGCAGCCCCAAAACCAACCGACCCGGTATGCCAGTTAAAACGCAGTTACAGGGTTTACGACGGCTTCGCCGCCGAACGGGAGCAAGCTCCCTCGCCACAGACAAGCTCTCTCCACAGGTTTTTT
>DQGF01000434.1:3431-6384 GCA_003525045.1 Pseudomonas sp.
TTTGTGTAAGGCAAAGTCCTACATTTCATAAACAAAACCCGCGCGCACACCCGGAAAGACCTTGTTGCCAGCCACTACATCCCCCCCTAACATCCACCCTCAACGGGCACAGCGGAGCTGTCCAACAAAACCCGAATTCAAGGAACCAGAATGACCCAGCGCATCCACCGCAGCATCGACACCCCACTCCGCTCCGGCCTGAACCGCGACCAACTGTGGGAAGCCCCCGACAAGGGCCTGATCAAATGCTGGGAGATCGGCCGCCAACGCGCCGCCCGTTTCCCCGACCTCGCCCAACGATGCCTCGCCGATGAATTGCCGGTGCTGGGCTGGAAAGGGGGTGTCAGTCGCAGCCTGAAAAAACTCGAAAAATACGGATCCCTCAAATACCTCGCCCAGTGGCAGGGCCTACGTGGCGAGGATCTGGATATTGATCTGAGTGAAGAACGGGCGTTGACCTGTTCACGGACCAAAATGGTGGTGACCTTTACGCCGGATCGCTCGAAGTACTTCAATCAGGTGGCGGAAGCCGAAATATAAAACGCAGGTCAAAACAGTCTGTCCGGAGTGTCGAATGAACGATGACGTGCTGATTAAACATATCCTGACCCCAAGTCATTTCCCTGTGCGGTGCCGACGATGGCGTAGGACCTGCACCGGAAGTCGATGACGATGCCGATCATTTCACCGGGCGTTACGAACGGCGAATGCTGGGGGGCGTCGGGCATAACATTCCCGAGGAAGCACCCGAGGCGACGATCAAGGCATTACTGGATCTGCTTGAGAACTGACGCAAAACCGCTCGCGATAGGCTTGCGGCGTCACGCCCATGACGCGCAGGAAACTGCGCCGAAGCGTCTCTTCGCTGCCGAACCCGCACTGCACCGCCACCCGTTTGATCGGCAATCCGGTATCGCTGAGCAACCGTCGGGCGGTCTCGACCCGAATCAGTTCGATGGCCCGCGCCGGGGTCTGGCCGGTGTCGGCGCGGTAGTGGCGCACGAAGCTGCGTTCGCTCATGCCAGCCTGCAGGGCCAGGGTCGGGATGCCGAGGTCCTTGGTGAGGTTTTCGCTGATCCAGGCGTGAAGGTCGTCGAAACGGTTGCCTTCCTTCTGCAATGACAAGGTTACGCTGAACTGTGACTGGCCCCCCGGACGCTTGAGGAACACCACCAGTTGCCGGGCGACTTCCAGCGCCATGGTGCGGCCTAGGTCTTCCTCGACCATGGCCAGCGCCAGGTCGATACCGGCAGTGACGCCAGCCGAGGTCCAGACCGGACCGTCGTTGATGAAGATCGGATTGGGCTCGACCCGCAGGCGTGGATGCTGCTGCGCCAACTGCTCGCAACGGGTCCAGTGAGTCACCACCCGCCGGCCATCGAGCCAGCCGCTGGCCGCCAGCAAAAACGCTCCGGTGCACACTGATGACACCCGTCGACACCCCGTTCCATGCTCGCGCACCCACTTCACCAGCAACGCATCTTCCGCCGCTGCATAGACCCCCCAGCCACCGGCGATGATCAAGGTGTCACTGGCCTCCTCGGGTAACGGCTCGGCCAGCAACGCCAAGCCCGCCGACGACATTACCGCTCCTGCGCCGCTGGCGATCACCGTCGGCGCATAGGGCAGCGCCATGCCTTTCTGCTGGGCAATGTCGTTCGCCGAGGCGAACACCTGCAACGGTCCGCTAACATCGAGCAGTTGCACGTTGGCGAAGGCAAGCACATGAATGGCTTTAGGCATGTTTGGCGTAATTCGTGGGGTGATTGGCGTATGCGCCAAATCCTACGAGCCTAGAGTGAAGCCGTCCACCCACTTCATGAGAAAAAACACCATGACGTTGCAGATCGGTTTTTTGTTGTTTCCACAGGTTCAGCAATTGGACCTGACCGGCCCTTACGACGTGCTGGCCTCACTGCCGGACGTGAAGGTGCATTTGATCTGGAAGGACCTGGTGCCGGTCACCGCGAGCACGGGGCTGGTGCTGAAACCGACCGTTACCTTTGACGATTGCCCGACGCTGGATGTGATCTGCATACCCGGCGGCAGCGGCGTCGGGCCGTTGATGGAGGATGAGCAAACCCTGGCCTTCATCAAGGCCCAGGCGGCCAATGCGCGTTATGTCACATCGGTGTGCACCGGCGCGCTGGTGCTCGGTGCCGCGGGTCTGCTCAAGGACAAGCGCGCCACCACTCACTGGGCCTATCACGACTTGCTTGAGCCGTTGGGCGCCATCGCGGTGAAGGACCGGGTCGTGCGCGACGGCAATCTGCTGACCGGTGGCGGGATCACCGCGGGCATCGATTTTGCCCTGACCCTGGCCGCTGAGTTGTTCGATAAGGACACGGCGCAATTGGTGCAACTGCAGCTGGAATACGCGCCGGCGCCACCGTTTGCTTCGGGCAGTCCCGAAACCGCGCCGGGCAGCGTGCTGGAGGAAGCCCGGCAACGTGCGGCCGGTTCGTTGAAATTACGCTCCGAAATCACCGCGCGAGCAGCTGCGAAGCTCGATCAGATGTCAGCACGCTGATCCATTCCGGCCGGCAGTCAGTCATGGCTGTCGGCGCTCTTGGGCCAGGGCCAGGGTGATGCACAGAGGACTTTCCATCGCTCACAAAAAACCCGCCGAAGCGGGTTTCTCAAGACCATTGCGACATCCTGTCAGCAGCCATCCAGGCCTATGGTCGATCATCCGTGATCCTGAGTGCATCCTGCTACTCAGTTGATGGATCCAGAATAAGCGCGTTGGTGAAGTATAAACAGAGGACATACCATCGCTCTGGTGTAAGCCATTGACCATTAACGACTGCACGCGGACATTGTGGGAGCGAGCCTGCTCGCGAAGCGGACAACGCGGTGTATCAGCGCGATCGCGTCATCGTTCTTCGCGAGCAGGCTCGCTCCCACAGGATAATCAGTGCATTTGCGCAGACGAAAAAAAACCCGCCGAAGC
>DQGF01000434.1:6694-6948 GCA_003525045.1 Pseudomonas sp.
AAAAACCCGCCGAAGCGGGTTTTCCCAAGACCATGTCGACTCCCTGTCGGTAGCGTTCCTTGCTTATGGTCGATCGTCCGTGATCCTGGAGCACTTCCTGTGCTTCAGTTGATGAGGTGAGATTACGCTTCGGATCCAATCTGTAATAGACGACATCGTTACTACCGCGTGTAAGACATTCGCCATACCAACCCTTTCGAATAGCCTTGGACCTCTCCGGTAACAAGCATGGAAGACCCGCGTTTCGCGACCTG
>DQGF01000434.1:7302-7429 GCA_003525045.1 Pseudomonas sp.
GTTATCGCTCTTCCTGACGCTCGTGGGCTTTGGCGCTGATTTTCAGAAACTCTTCGATATTGCTCATCTGCTCGTCCCAACCGCGGCTGTCCATGCGAAACGCCTTGAGCCGGCGAGTTTGGGGAAT
>DQGF01000434.1:7747-8064 GCA_003525045.1 Pseudomonas sp.
TGATCGAAACCGGACTCGACAACCGTCAACAACGTGCCTTCGTCCATGTCCTGGAGTTCGAACTTCACCAGCGTGGTGGGCTCCTGGGAGTAATCGACTTCCGGCTCCACGGCATAGGGGTGCCAGCGAAACGAAAACACCCGCTCCGGCTCGACCCGCTCCACCAGTACATTCCACAGCAGGTGCTCGTAACCGGGGTAGGTAATCTGCCCCTGGGTCCACTCACCGGCGACAAAACGTTTGCCTTCCAGCGCTACGCCAAACCACTGCCCGAACGCTTCGGCATTGGCCAGCACACGCCACACGTGCGAACGCGG
>DQGF01000434.1:8378-8698 GCA_003525045.1 Pseudomonas sp.
GCCTTGAGCAGGATCTTCCTTTCGATGCGATCTGATGCTGGGTTCATAAGTCACCTCCTGTAGTGAACAGTAGGCCAGTAAGACCACATGACCAACCCTAAAGTTGTATCAATCGGGCGATACAATCAACCCTACCTGAACATTCGGCTGTATTTGCAACGGTAAGTTCTGGCTTGAAGACAAATGTCAGTGATCGAGCTGCTGTGGCGAGGGATCCGACTTCATTATTGGTCGGCCGACCTGTTCGCTACACTGCAGCTCAATTCCATCTCACAGCGAGCACCTCCATGCCCCCACGCTTTCTTCTGGCGCTGACGCCT
>DQGF01000434.1:8998-9129 GCA_003525045.1 Pseudomonas sp.
GCTTTCTTCTGGCGCTGACGCCTTTGCTGTTGACTACCATGGCCCATGCCGTGGATTGCGATAACGCTACCGATCAAGCCACGATGAACCTGTGTGCGGCACAGCAGAACAAGGCGGCGGATAAGGAGTTG
>DQGF01000434.1:9423-9738 GCA_003525045.1 Pseudomonas sp.
AGGCGGCGGATAAGGAGTTGAATGCGCTTTACCAGCAGATGACCGCGCGATTGAAGAGCAGCAGCCCCGACAGCAGGAAGCTGTTGGTCAGCGCACAGAGGTCGTGGATTGCGTTTCGGGACGCCGAGTGCAAGTTTTCCGCCTCGGCGGTGGAAGGCGGCAGTGTTTATCCGCTGATCTACAGCAATTGCATCACGGATCTGACCAAGGCGCGGGTGGAGACGTTCAAGAATTACTTGAAGTGTCAGGAGGGGGATTTGAGTTGTCCGGTTCCTGGGGCTTGATGTGGTGTTTTTGAGGGCCTCTTCGCGAGCA
>DQGF01000581.1:0-154 GCA_003525045.1 Pseudomonas sp.
TGCACGCGAAATTGGCGGGCACGTTAACAACGGGGGAGAAAGATTAATGTAGGAAGGGTCTTCGAATACAGTCAGACCTTTCCGTTTTTCAGAAAATTGCTTCAGCGAACGAGAGGGGCCGTGAAAATGATCTGGATGCCCAGCGTGAGCTGTA
>DQGF01000581.1:418-1245 GCA_003525045.1 Pseudomonas sp.
TTCAGAAAATTGCTTCAGCGAACTAGAGGGGAAAGTAAAAGTGATGAGTCGACATAGGCCTCCGAACTGCTGTTCCTCGCCAAGTCGTTTTCCGAAGATGCATTCAACAAAGACACCGCCCGTCACGTCTGGGCCGTGCACTATCTGACGGCCTTGTGCAAAGCGGTGTTTGATGATGTGGTGAAAGTGCTTACGCCACGACCTGCTCGAACCGAGAAGGAATCCGAAGAATAACGGCCGACAAACCGTGGCATCAGCCCCGATTTTTCGGGGCTTTCCTGGGGTTAATCGCGACGCGTTGCATCCGTAGCGAGGTCGGTGAACGCAGGGCAGAACCCAGTTCCACCTTGCTCTTCACACCGAGTTGCAAGTAGCAGTTGCGCAGATAAGTACGCACTGTCGCAGGACTCAATGCCAGGATTTTGGCAATTTCCTTATAGGAATGGCCGGCGGCGAACAGCATCGCAGCCGTGCGCTCGCGAGGCGCCAGCACCGCCCCGCGCGACTGTGTTTCGAGCGACAGGATGACATGCTCGGCGTTAGGACTCAGCGTCAGCGCACAACGACCGAGACGCATCACACATGGCGCTTTTTGCAGTTGCGCGATGACTTGCGCAGGAAGCATTGAACCACTCCACCCGGGCAACTCGCGCTGAATGGCGGCGCACAGGCTGGCGCCCACGTACAGCAGACTGCCGTCCATACGAGCGACCCCAAAGTCAGTCGCCCCGCTGCCCGTGTCGAAGCGAATCATGTCCTGCACCTGAAAGCGCCACAACTGCAACAGATGGTCGCAGAACGCCGAGAACAACCCGGCCTCGCTGTCA
>DQGF01000581.1:1565-4004 GCA_003525045.1 Pseudomonas sp.
AGAAGCATCGCTGCCACGGTAGAGACAGACGAAGAACATCAAGCCGCTTTCGGGCAACTCGAAGGTGATGCACATCAGATGGTAGAGCTCGTGGCGCCGAGCGAACGCGTCCACTTCTTCATCAGGGTCGGTGAACCCGCTGTCGCGCACCACCTCACCGGGTCGACTCAAGGTGTCATGGGAGAATTTGTCGTTACCTGCACTCTTGTGCCATTCAGCGGCAAAGGATTCGGGTAGATCGATCCGCCCGTGCATCCAGCTTTTGGGCGGCGCATGGGCGTCTGACGCAGACATCTCGCCCCACCATGCCGAAGCGAAGGGCACCAGTTGGCGAAAGACCTGCAAACCGTCTGCGATGAACCGGGATGCACCCCGATCCCGAGCAAGGCGTCCCAAGTGCAACACGCAAAGATTAAAGGCCTTCAGTGTCGCCATCGACGCCTTGGCGCCGACTTCATCACCCTCCTCCATCGTTCTGATCCCGTCTGCAAAATAACCTGAGCTGCGACCTTGCCATGGCGTAATAATCGCGTCCAGCCACGGTGACCGACCAAGGCGTTTCAGAGATGATGGGCGCAACCGTCTGCGGACGTTTCGCCGGGCGGATCTTGCGCACGGTATTTCCTGAACCAGAAAAGACCGTAGGCGACGCTGTAAGCGCTGAAGAGAAAGACCAGACCAAAGCGGCCGTTCAGATCGAAAATGCCGAGAAACTGGTCGGCGACAGGCTCGATCACCCACTTGATCAGGTAGTCATGGAGAAGCGCCGGAACATCCACGAAAGGCTGGCCTCCGTCGAAGGAAGGGCATTGCAAGACGGGCGTCGACAAACAGGCACTTAGGGTAGCCCTGGACCTGGCCCCTCGCCTCCTCCTGCCCCGTTACCCGATCGAACGGCTCAACAGAACGGTTGTCGTTCTAGATACGGATTTCCCGGGTCGGGGTGACATCGATTCTGGCCACCGGACTGGTCAGGTGCGCGAGGCTGGCATTGTGCTCGGCAATGATGTCATCGGCGGCCATATTGCCGTTGTCGACCGTGGAATGGGCGTCGGCGGCGAGCACCACGTCATAGCACAGTGTCAGGGCCTGGCGCACGGTGGCGTTGACGCAATAGTCGGTTTGCAGGCCGCAGATGATCAGGCGCTCAACGTCCTTCTCTTGCAGCAGTTGCAGCAAGTGGGTCTGGTAAAACGAATCCGGGGTGGTTTTGCGTACCCGCAGGTCTTCGGGTGATGTTTGCAGTCCCTCGGCCAGTTGCCAGCCTTCGCTGTTGTGTTGCAGCAGGACGCCCTCTTCCTCGTGTTGAATCAGGAAGACCGGGATGCCCGCTTCGCGAGCCCTGCCGCTCAGGCCATTGATGTTGTGGATGACACGATTGATCTCAAAGCATTTGTACTCGCCGGTGCACAGCGCATGTTGGACGTCGATGATCAGCAGTGCAGTGGTCATGGTTCCTTCCTTGAGATGTCAGTGGGTTCAGGGGACAGAAAAATAGATCTGTCCCCTTCAGAAAACAACCCTCAATAACCGAGCGACAGCCCGGTATTACGCCGCGGATCGTTCGCCTCGTAGAAGCGGTTCTTGCCCACCGGTTTGCCCTCCAGCGAAGGTGCGCCGACCAGGATCGCCGCCAGGTGGTTGGCGTCCTGGGGACCTGCAAACTTGTGGCCCCAGCTTTCCAGCATCTTCACCGTATCCGGGCAGGTGGTGAAGGAACTTCATGAGTCGGTCTCTTCTTGTTTTTAAGTAGGAAAACGTTTCAATGGCAGTAGTCCAGTATGGCTGGAATTGCGTATTGCGCCTCTCCGTCGAGGCAGTATGCTTGCCTCCTGTTCAGCCCATCCGCGGAGTCCGCCGGCATGACTTACACCTGCACCACCCTGGCGTCCCCGGTCGGCGAGCTGAAGCTGGTGGCGAACGGCGCGCGTCTGGCGGCCATCCTCTGGGAAAACGACAGACCGGGCCGAGTGCGGCTGGGGCCGATGAGCGAAGCGGCGGACAACCCGATCCTGGTGCGCACCGCACAACAGCTGAAGGAATACTTCGCCGGCAGCCGCAACCGTTTCGAGCTGGAGCTGGATTTTGCCGGGACTGAATTTCAGAAGAAGGTCTGGGCAGCGCTGCTGACCATTCCTTTTGGCGAGACGCGCAGCTATAGCGAGATTGCCGTGCAGATCGGTAATCCCAGTGCCGTCAGGGCCGTGGGTGCGGCGAATGGGAAGAATCCGATTTCGATCGTGGCGCCCTGTCATCGGGTGATTGGCGCGTCGGGAAAACTCACCGCGTTTGCCGGTGGGCTTGAGGCCAAGGAATGGCTGTTGACGCTGGAAGGATGCGAATGGTCAGGACCCAGCAGGACGTGGGATTTGTTTTCGACCTGACTGGCGCCATGCCTTTGTGGCGAGGGGGTTTACCCCCGTTCGGCTGCGCAGCAGT
>DQGF01000581.1:4396-6116 GCA_003525045.1 Pseudomonas sp.
GGCAAGCCCCCTCGCCACAGGGTGAAATACGACTCAAGCGGCGAAGATGTTTTTCATCGCCGCATACTGCAACAGCATGATGGTCTTCGCATCGCAGATTTCCCCGCGTTCAAACGCCGAAAGTGCGTCTTCGAACGACCACTCCAGCACTTCCAGTTCCTCGGTCTCCTCCTCCAGTCCGCCACCCTCGCTGACTTTCGATGAAGCGTCGTACTCGGCGATGAAAAAATGCAGTTTTTCAGTCACCGAACCGGGGCTCATGTAGGCCTCGAACACCTTCTGCACATGGTGCACGCGATAGCCGGTTTCCTCTTCCGCTTCATCGCGGATGCGCTCTTCGGGTGCGGCCCCTTCAAGCAACCCGGCCGCCACTTCGATCAGCAGTCCATCATGGCCGTTGACGAACACCGGCAGACGGAACTGCCGGGTTAGCACCACGGTTTTCTGTTCACGGTTGAACAGCAGAATCGCCGCGCCATTGCCACGGTCGTAGACCTCGCGGGTCTGGCGTTGCCATTCGCCGTTGTTACGTTGGTAATCGAAGGTCATTTTCTTCAGCAGGTACCAGTCGTGGGATAACACCTTGGACTCGATGATGTTGACCCGCTCGGCTGTGTTCGACATGACTACGTTATCCCTCTTTCGTCAGAAGGCGCTCATGTTAGACGAAAACACCTTCAAGAAAGCTGGGCCTTGTACTCCTTCACATATTGCCCCGCCAGGGTCTCTTTCTGTTTATCGTCGAGCAGCTTGCCGGCCATCTGGAAGAATTTCTGCTCTTCCTCCTTCAGGTGATGATGCACCTTTTCGCACAGCTTCTTCGCGGTCGCCAGCCAGGCCGGGCTGGACATCTCGGTCTCGTCGAGTTCTTCCATCATTTCGTCCATCTCGTGATGTTCGGAGATCGCATGGCGGCTGAGGTCGACTCCGTTGTCGAATTCCATCAGCGGGATGTAGAAATGCCGCTCTTCAGCGGTTTCGTGGGCCTGAAGTTCGGACTTGAGCTGCTTGTAGGCCTCGACCCGCTCCGGCGTGTCGCCGCTGGTCTGGATCAGCGCATCGGCGTAGGTGCGTTGGCGGTCGTGGCTTTCGCGCAAGGCTTCAAAAATATTCACGGGTTGTCCTCATAGGCTGCGCTCTGGAATGACGCTGTCTAGGCTAGACATCTGCGCGTGAACGACGGTTCCACCTGAGGGCTGGAACAACGACCTCGTGCCGCGATAGGCTTGGGAATGTTCTCCACCCTAGCCATAAGGAAATAGCTCATGACCCTGCGAATCGAACAGTCGCAAAACCCCACGGATGAAGAGCGTCAGGCCATCCTGTTGCCGTTGCGCGCCTATAACGCCGCAAAGGCCGGCGTCTCGACACAGGAGCCCATTGCCCTGCTGGTGCGGGACGAAAGCGGCGAGATCCTTGGCGGGCTCCATGGCCGAGTGTTTTACCAATGGTTGTACATCGACCTGCTGTCGGTACCGGAACAGGCCCGGGGACAGGGCATCGGTTCAAAGCTGATGCAGATGGCCGAAGACCTGGCGCGGGAGAAGGAATGCATCGGGGTCTGGCTCGACACCTTCGACTTCCAGGCACCGGAGTTCTACAGGAAGCTGGGCTACAGCGAATTGGGGCAGATCGCTGACTACCCGCCGGGGCACAAGCGCTTCTTTTTCCAGAAGCGTCTGACGAACGACGCATAGCCCCCCCCTGTAGGAGCGAGCTT
>DQGF01000581.1:6390-8442 GCA_003525045.1 Pseudomonas sp.
TCAGTAACGTGTGCACGCCCCCCCTGTAGGAGCGAGCTTGCTCGCGAAGGCGGCGGGCCAGTCAACATCAATATTGAATGAAAAACCGCTTTCGCGAGCAAGCCCGCTCCCACAGGGGTAGTGCGTCTAGCCCATCAAAGGCAAGTAGCCAACGCCGCCAATCGGCGCTTGGCGACAAAATCGTCATGCTGCGCGTAGTAGCTCAAGGTTGTACCCGAGGCATCGCTGGTCACATCCACAAAGGATTCCGCCGAGCGCGTGTAAACGGTGGAACCCCCCTTCTTGCCCGGCTGCAGATACGCGCCAGCATCGACGCCGAACACCGCCTCGTCCTGCCAGGAAAACTGCACGCACTGGGCAACGACTTTTTCCGGCTTGTTCGAGGTCAGGGTTTTGTACGGGGTTCCAGTGCGAGCATCGTTCATCGCCGAGCTCGCACATCCCGCCAGCAAAGTTACGGCCAGCGCCACCATCAGAATTCGCATTGCGTTCGCTCATCAAGAAAAAGCGGACTGTATCACCGTGGCACGGCGTATCGTTCTGCTTTACTTCATTTATACCGCGACACCACGTGACGATTCGCGCACCCTGTCGCGCCATTAACGCTGCATCGCGCATTTTTCTGGAAAGCCAATGACACCCAACGCCGAATATTACAAACCGACCGCTGAATACGCCGACAAGCTGATCAGCCAGATCGGTCAGACGCCCTCCTGGATCGCCAAGCGAATCGGCGTCACCGACAAGCGGATTCGTTACATCCTCGACGGCGAAAGAACCGTCAAGGGCGAAACCACGCCGATCCAGATGACGTACCCCGAGCAGTTTGCCCTCGAATGCCTGGCGGCAGCCGCCAAGGCCAGCAAGAAGCAGTCTTCGTAACCCATTTTCAAGGAGCGACCATGGCGGCAACCGAACAGCAACACGAGCAGGCGCTGAACACGTTTCTCGATGAGCGCCCTGAACTGCGCGCCGAACTCGACAACCTCAACCCGCTGCTGGCTCAGGCCAAGGGCGAGACCCAGGCGCAGTACCGCGACGAGCGCTTGCATGAAGCCTTCGAGGCCGAAGCCGAGCGTCTCGGGCTGTTTGCCTGGGAACTGACCCTGCAGCTGACCGCCGCAACGCCTGAGGACTACCAGGCCCAGCGCATGGAGGTACACAAGGAAGTGGCCGAGATGGCCGGTATGGACTGGCTGGAATATTGCGAGTTATATGGATTGACCAAGTGACCCTGACGGTCGCTGCCTGAGGACGACCTTCGCCGATGCTGCCATCTCTCTCGACTTCCCGTGCCAGTCCGGGGCATCTGCATATCCAGAAGTGGCGCGGGCGCGTCGGCATGTCGCTGGTGGCCGCACTCTCGGTACTCGCCGGCATGACCGACGCCATCGGCTTCATGGCCAGCGGCGATTTCGTCTCGTTCATGAGCGGCAACACCACCCGTCTTGCCGTCGCCATCAGCGATGGCGACTTGGGCCTGACCTTGCGCCTGCTGATCCTGGTCGCCACGTTCATCATCGGCAACGCCCTGGGCATCGTCGTCAACCGACTCGGCGGCCGGCGGGCGCTGCCCTTGCTGCTGTGCATCGCCACCTTGCTCTGCGGTTCCGCGGCCTGGCCCTATGACCAACAATTGCCGGCGCTGCTGGCGGCGATCATCGCCATGGGCATGCTCAATGCCGCCGTGGAAGAAGTGAATGGCCTGCCGGTTGGCCTGACCTATGTCACCGGTGCCTTGTCGCGCTTCGGTCGCGGGCTGGGGCGCTGGATGCTCGGCGAACGGCGCAACGGCTGGCGGGTGCAGTTGATCCCCTGGACCGGGATGTTTGCCGGCGCGGTGCTGGGTGCCGTGCTGGAACATCATCTGGGGCTCAGGGCGTTGTTTGTCAGCGGGTTGCTGGCGGGGGCGATCGGGCTGCTGTCGCTGAAGATTCCGCGGCGTTGGCAGTTGGGGTACATGCCTCGTTGATCGGGTTATCACATTCAACATTGATGTCCGCCTGACAGGCCGCTTTCGCGAGCAGGCTCGCTCCCACAGGGGTTCTGTGG
>DQGF01000419.1:0-7174 GCA_003525045.1 Pseudomonas sp.
ATGGATCCCCGGGAAATCAAGATCAAAAGATCGCAGCCCCTGTAGGAGCGAGGCTTGCCCGCGAAGAACGAAAACGCGGTCTCAGGTGATCGGCGCCGGATTAAACAACGTGATGTCGTTATGCAGCTTATGCCGCTCCGCCCACGTCTGCTGCTTCCCGCTGGCCACGTCCAGGTAGTAGTGAAATAACTCCCACCCAAGGTCCTCGATCGAAGCACGCCCGGTCGCAATCCGTCCGGCATCGATGTCGATCAGGTCCGGCCAGCGTTGCGCCAGTTCGGTCCGGGTCGATACCTTCACCACCGGAACCATCGCCAGGCCATAAGGCGTGCCGCGACCGGTGGTGAACACATGCAGGTTCATCCCCGCCGCCATTTGCAACGTCCCGCAGACAAAATCACTGGCCGGGGTCGCACAGAAAATCAGCCCTTTGCGTTTGAAGCGCTCGCCAGGGCCAAGCACCCCATTGATCGCGCTGCTGCCGGACTTGACGATCGAGCCCAACGACTTCTCGACAATGTTCGACAGCCCGCCCTTCTTGTTCCCCGGCGTGGTGTTGGCACTGCGATCCGCTTCACCCTTGGCCAGGTAACGGTCATACCACTCCATTTCCCGCACCAGTTCCTGAGCCACTTCCTCAGTTTCGGCGCGAGACGTCAGCAGATAAATTGCATCACGTACTTCGGTGACTTCGGAAAACATCACCGTCGCGCCAGCCCGCAGCAACAGGTCCGAGGCATAGCCGAGCGCCGGGTTGGCGGTAATTCCGGAAAATGCATCGCTGCCGCCGCATTGCATGCCAAGGATCAGCTCGGACGCCGGCACGGTTTCCCGGCGACGCTGATCGAGCTTTTTCAAACGGGCCTCGGCCAATTGCATGATCTGCTCGATCATCTCGGTGAAACCGTGACTCGAATCCTGCAAGCGGTACAGCCACGGCTCGCTCAAATCCACCGAGCTGTCGTTCTCGTGCATCACCTGCCCGGCCTGCAATTTCTCGCACCCCAGGCTAATCACCAACGCTTCGCCACCCAGGTTCGGGTTGCGCGCCAGGTTGCGCACGGTGCGGATCGGGATGTACGCGTCAGTCGCGGTAATCGCCACACCGCAGCCGTAGCTGTGAGTCAGCGCCACCACGTCATCGACGTTCGGGTACTTGGGCAGCAACTCGTCCTTGATGCGTTTGACCGCATGGTCCAGCACACCCGTGACGCACTGAACCGTCGTGGTAATCCCAAGAATGTTGCGCGTGCCGACGGTACCGTCGGCGTTGCGATAACCCTCGAACGTAAAGCCTTCCAGCGGTGCCTGTGTCGCCGGCACCTCGGTGGACAGCGGCAAGCTGTCCAGCGGTGGCGCGGTCGGCATGCGCAGTTGATCTTCCTTGACCCAGCTGCCGCGTGGAATCGGTTGTAACGCGTAGCCAATAGTCTGGCCGTAACGAATCACCTGGCCGCCCTCGGGAATATCTTCCAGGGTGACCTTGTGACTCTGCGGCACGAAGTCCACGGTGACCAGGCCATCCGGAAACTCAGTGCCGGCGGGTACGCCCTGATCGTTGACCACGATCACTACGTTGTCCCGCTCGTGCAGGCGGATGTAGCGCGGCGAGTCGGAATGTTCAATCAACTGCATGACGCCGCTCCTCAGGAATGCGCTTCAGATAATTTGCTGTTGGTTTCAGGGCCGCTGACGGGCGGCTCTTTCAACACCACACGTTTGATCGGGCCAACGATCACCAGGTAGCTGAACACTGCAACCAGTGCGTTGCAACCGACGAACACCAGCGCCCACTTGAACGAACCGGTGGAGCTGATGATGTAGCCGATCACGATCGGGGTGGTGATGGAAGCGATGTTGCCGAACATGTTGAACAGGCCGCCACTCAAACCGGCGATCTGTTTCGGCGAGGTGTCGGACACCACCGCCCAGCCCAGCGCGCCCACGCCTTTACCGAAGAATGCCAGGGCCATGAAGCCGACCACCATCCATTCGATGTCCACGTAGTTACAGGCCACGATGCTGCTGGAGACCAGCAAACCGGCAATGATCGGCGCCTTGCGGGCGAAGGTCAGCGAGTGGCCCTTGCGCAGCAGGTAGTCGGAAATCACCCCGCCGAGCACACCACCGATAAAGCCGCAGATCGCTGGCAACGAGGCAATGAACCCAGCCTTGAGGATGGTCATGCCGCGCTCCTGCACCAGGTACACCGGGAACCAGGTCAGGAAGAAGTAGGTGATGCCGTTGATGCAGTATTGGCCCAGATACACGCCGAGCATCATGCGGTTGGTCAGCAGCTGGCGGATGTAGTCCCACTTCGGACCGTCGACCTTTTTGCCTTTACCTTTGTCCTGGTCCATGTCGACCATGCCGCCGTTGTCGGCGATGTGCTTGAACTCGGCTTCGTTGATCATCGGATGCTGGCGCGGGCTGTGGATAACCTTCAACCAGATCCCCGAGAAGATGACGCCGATCATGCCCATGACAATGAACACGTGCTGCCAGCCGAAGCTGTAGACGATCCAGCCCATCAGCGGCGCAAACAACACGGTGGCGAAGTATTGCGCCGAGTTGAAGATCGCAGACGCCGTACCGCGTTCCGCCGTCGGGAACCAGGCCGCCACGATGCGTGCGTTACCGGGGAAGGATGGCGCTTCGGCCAGACCCACCAGGAAGCGCAGCATGAACAGCGCCACCACCGCCGTGGACATGCCGAACTCGCCGACATAACCCTGCAGCACAGTGAACAGCGACCAGGTGAAGATGCTGAGCGCGTAGACTTTTTTCGAGCCGAAACGGTCGAGCAACCAGCCACCGGGAATTTGCCCGGCCACGTAGGCCCAACCGAATGCAGAGAAGATGTAACCGAGGGTGACCGCGTCGATGCCGAGGTCTTTTTGCAGGCTGGAGCCCGCGATGGCGATGGTGGCCCGGTCGGCGTAGTTGATCGTGGTCACCAGAAAAAGCATGAGCAAAATCAAATAGCGGACGTGGGTCGGCTTGGTCGCTTGCATGTAGATGTACTCCCACTGATTATTTTTATGCGCGGGTGAAACGGGTGTGCTCCCTGTTCCCTGTTTCCTGCAGGGGTGCGGTATCCGGGGATACCGCGATGTATCAGGAGCCGATGTAGCTAGTCTTCACGACCGTGTAGAACTCTTGTGCATAGCGACCTTGCTCGCGGGATCCATAGGATGAACCTTTACGCCCGCCGAATGGAACGTGGTAATCCACGCCCGCCGTCGGCAGGTTGACCATCACCATCCCGGCCTGGGAGTGGCGCTTGAAGTGGTTGGCGTACTTCAGCGACGTGGTGGCGATGCCCGCCGACAGACCGAATTCGGTGTCGTTGGCCATTGCCAGCGCAGCGTCGTAATCGGCCACGCGTACGATGTTGGCCACCGGGCCGAAGATCTCTTCACGGCTGATGCGCATCGCGGCTTCGCTGTCGGCAAACAGGGTCGGCGCGAGGTAGTAGCCTTCGGTGTCGCACGTCACCAGACCACCGCCGCTGACCAGACGTGCACCTTCGGACTGGCCGATGTCGATGTATTTCATGTCCTGTTCAAGCTGGGCTTGCGAGACCACCGGACCGATATCGGTGCCGGTTTTCAGCGCGTGGCCGACCTTGATCGACTTCATGCGCTCGGCCATGGCTTCGACGAACTTGTCGTGAATCCCGGCGGTAACGATGAAGCGGCTCGAGGCGGTGCAACGCTGGCCGGTGGAGTAGAACGCGCTCTGTACCGATAGCTCGACGGCTTGTTTGAGGTCGGCGTCGTCGAGAATGATCTGCGGGTTCTTGCCGCCCATCTCCAACTGAACCTTGGCCTGGCGTGACACGCAGTTGACGGCGATCTGACGCCCCACACCCACGGAACCGGTGAAGCTGATGCCGTCGACTTTCGGGCTCTGCACCAGCGCATCGCCCACCACGCGACCGCTGCCCATCACCAGGTTGAACACGCCGGCCGGGAAGCCTGCGCGGGAGATGATTTCAGCCAGGGCCCAGGCGCAACCCGGTACCAGATCCGCCGGTTTCAGCACGACGCAGTTGCCGTAGGCCAGGGCCGGGGCGATTTTCCACGCCGGGATCGCAATCGGGAAGTTCCACGGCGTGATCAGACCGACCACGCCCAGCGCTTCGCGAGTGACTTCAACGTTGACGCCCGGACGTACCGACGGCAGGTAGTCGCCGGACAGGCGCAGGCATTCACCGGCGAAGAATTTGAAGATGTTACCGGCGCGGGTCACTTCGCCGATGGCTTCGGGCAGGGTCTTGCCCTCTTCCCGAGCCAGCAGGGTGCCGAGCTCTTCGCGGCGAGCGAGGATTTCCGTGCCGACTTTATCCAGGGAATCGTGGCGGGCCTGAATGCCTGAGGTCGACCAGGCCGGGAACGCAGCACGAGCGGCATCGATGGCGGCGTGAACCTGAGCCAGATCAGCCTTGGCGTATTCGCCAATGGTGTCGGTCAGTTCCGACGGGTTGATGTTGGTGGAGTAGTCGGCACCGGCGACCCATTGGCCACCGATGTAGTTATCGAAACGCTTTGCATCTGCCACTGGATGTTCTCCTCACGCAAAAAGCCGCTGATTGCTCAGCGGCCCTGTTTAGTCAGTGTTTATTGCGCGCCTTGCTTGTCGATCAGCGCGGCCAGAGCTTCGTACTCTTCTGGCAGCAGATCGGTCAGCGGCGCACGCACAGGACCTGCGTCATAGCCGGCAATTTTTGCCCCGGCCTTGACGATGCTCACTGCGTAACCGGCCTTGCGGTTACGGATGTCCAGGTATGGCAGGAAGAAGTCGTCGATGATCTTGCCGACGGTGGCGTGATCTTCGCGGGCAACGGCGTGGTAGAAATCCATCGCGGTTTTCGGGATGAAGTTGAACACCGCGGACGAGTAAACCGGTACGCCCAGCGCCTTGTAGGCCGCAGCGTAGACTTCGGCGGTCGGCAGACCACCCAGGTAGCTGAAGCGATCGCCGAGACGGCGACGGATCGACACCATCAACTCGATATCGCCCAGGCCATCCTTGTAGCCGATCAGGTTCGGGCAGCGCTCGGCCAGGCGTTCCAGCAGCGGAGCAGTCAGGCGGCAGACGTTGCGGTTGTAAACCACCACGCCGATTTTCACCGACTTGCACACAGCTTCAACGTGGGCGGCAACACCGTCCTGGCTGGCTTCGGTCAGGTAATGCGGCAGCAGCAACAGGCCTTTGGCGCCCAAACGCTCGGCTTCCTGAGCGTATTCGATGGCTTGACGAGTCGAACCGCCAACGCCGGCCAGAATCGGCACGCTGGTTTCGCAGGTGTCGACGGCCGTCTTGATGATTTCCGAATATTCGCTGGCCGCCAGAGAGAAGAACTCACCGGTACCGCCCGCGGCGAACAATGCCGAGGCGCCGTATGGGGCCAGCCATTCGAGACGTTTGATATAGCCCGCGCGATGGAAGTCGCCCTGAGCATTGAAATCGGTAACCGGGAAAGACAGCAGACCGGAAGAGAGGATGGACTTCAGTTCTTGTGGATTCATTATTCGAACACCCTGGGTAGCGACGTTTGTGAGAGAGAGAAAGCCATTCAGCCTTCGTCGAAGTTGTAGGTTATCGTACAACTTAAAATACAATCGTCAACTGCATTTCATCGGTGCGGGTGCAGGGAGGAAAACTGATGCGGTTCAATCAGGGTGGAAGTCAATTCAGAACAGCAAGCTGTCACCGCTCGTCGCGACTGTCATTTTTTACAGTATTAAGCTGCGTGCCCGAGCGGAGAAACTCCTTTCAAGGAGCCCGCCGCCTGGCTCCTGCCGTTAATCGTTACGGCCAATCTCGTCATCAAAAGGAGATTCACCATGGCACTTGCAGCCCCTGACGTGGGAGATACCCCTACCACGGGTTCCAATACGGAAATTGTCGTCCGGCTGTCGACTCTTGAAAAAGGCCGACTGGAGGTCCGTATCCCGGACTCGGCCGACCTCTTCCTGGAGGGCGTGGTCTACGCGATCCTGGGAGAAGATGAGGAGGCCCCTGAATGGAGCGGTGATGATGATGGAATTTCGGCTGGAACCTGGAATGATGACACTGAAGATTTTCAAAGAGTCCAGGATTAAAAGTCTTTATCCCGGAAAGCGCACTAAAGCCATACACAGGCCAGACCGTAACGTTGCGCTACCAAACCATCGGAGAGTCGAGCCTTGCGATGAGCTCGTCTCCCGTGACACTGCGCATCGAACCGTAGCTCACAACGTCGGACTCAACCCAGGCATCAACCCCGCTGCGCCTCAGCCTCTTCATGCGCATGGCGCAGCCGCTCACGGCTATTCGTCAGGTGCAAGCGCATCGCCGCACGGGCCGCATCGGAATCCTGGCGGGCAATGGCGTCGTAAATCTCTTCGTGCTCACGGCTCAGACGGTTCATGTAGTGCTGCTGATCATCATGGGCCAGGCGCGCCGAATTGAGTCGCGTACGTGGAATGATGCTGGTGCCCAGGTGAGTCATGATGTCGGTGAAGTAGCGGTTGCCGGTCGCCAGCGCGATTTGCAGGTGAAACTGGAAGTCCGACGCCACGGCATCGCTGGCGTGGGAGACACTTTCATTCAACGCGTCCAGCGCCGCTCGCATCAGCCCCAGCTGCTCGGCGCTGCGACGCTGGGCGGCAAGGCCGGCGGATTCCACTTCCAGACTGATGCGCAGTTCGAGAATCGCCAGCACATCACGCAGGGTGACCACGGTCGCCGGGTCGATACGAAAACCGCTCGGGCTCGGGGTATCGAGCACGAAGGTGCCGATGCCGTGGCGGGTTTCAACCTGTCCGGCCGCCTGCAAACGGGAAATCGCCTCACGCACCACCGTACGGCTGACGCCATGGGCATCCATGATCGCCGACTCGGTGGGCAATTTGTCGCCGCGCTTGAGGTGACCGTCGCGAATCTGCTCGGACAGCACCGTCACCAATTCCTGTGCGAGGCTGCGGCGCTTGCGAGGGAGGCGTGGGGCGTCGATCAGGTTTTCCATGGTGAACGTCTATCTCGAAAATTCGGCTGAATCCGCATCATAGCTCAACGCGGTTGTACGATCACTACCACCCATGTAGGAGCGAGGCTTGCCCGCGAAGAACGATGACGCGATTCCTCAATGGAACCGCGTAACGGCCTTCGCGGGCAAGTCGGATCG
>DQGF01000419.1:7495-7786 GCA_003525045.1 Pseudomonas sp.
CGCACCGCTCGCTCCTACAGGGGTTTGTGGTGGCTACGCGGTCACGGCCTGGTCCACCAGATGGCCATTCTCGATACGAATGTGCCGTGGATGGAAGCGCTTCAAGCTGCTGCGATGCCCGACGCTGACAATGCTCAACCCCGGTATCTCATCGATCAATGCCTGATACAGCGACGCCTCATCCTCCTCATCCATTGCCGAGGTCGCTTCGTCCATGTACAGCCATTGCGGTGCATAAAGCAGCGCACGGGCGAACGCCAGACGTTGCTGCTCACCCGGCGACAGCATGCG
>DQGF01000419.1:8069-8340 GCA_003525045.1 Pseudomonas sp.
TGCTCACCCGGCGACAGCATGCGCTGCCAGTGATTGGCTTCATCCAGACGCGACACCAGATGCGGCAAGCGACAAGTTTCCAGCACATGAACGTAGCGCTCGTGCGGATAGGTATCACCAGCCTGTGGATAACTCAGCGCGTCACGCAGCGTGCCAATCGGCAGATACGGTTTTTGCGGCAGGAACAGGTAGCGCGCCGCCGGCAGACGAATACTGCCATGGCCCGCCGGCCACAAATGCCCCATTGCCCGCAGCAAGGTCGATTTGCCGC
>DQGF01000419.1:8728-9987 GCA_003525045.1 Pseudomonas sp.
GTCGAGGCCCAGATGGTGCACCTTCAACTCCGAGCCCGCATTCTGCACATCGATCATCGGCGCGCGCTCTTCGTTATCCGTCATGGCCTGGCGGAAACTCAGCAGCCGATCACACGTAGCGCGCCACTCCGCGAGGTCCTGGTAGGCGCTGATGAACCAACTGAAGTTCTCCTGGACGTTGCCAAAGGCGGAGTTGATTTGCATCAGCTCGCCAAGTTCGATCTTGCCGGTGAAGTAACGCGGCGCGGCAACCATGAATGGGAAGATGATAGCGATCTGGCTATAACCGGAGGTGAAGAAAGTCAGGCGCTTGGACACGCGCATGATGTCCCAGAAGTTGTGCCAGACCAGGCCGAAGCGGCTGCTCAGGCGACGGTTTTCATTCGGCTCGCCGTTATACAGCGCAATGCTTTCGGCGTTCTCGCGCACCCGCACCATGGAGAAACGCAGGTCGGCTTCGAAGCGTTGTTGATTGTTGCTGAGGCCGATCAGGCGACGACCGATCAAATGCGTCAGCCAGCTGCCGATGGCGGCGTACACCAGGGCGCACCAGAACATATAGCCGGGAATCGTGAAACCAAACACTTCGATACTGCCCGACACCCCCCACAGGATGATCGAGAACGACACCAGACTGACCACGTTGCGGATCAATCCAAGGCCCAGGCCAAGGGTATTGGCGGTGAATTTGTTGAGGTCTTCGGAAATCCGCTGGTCCGGGTTATCGGTATAACCGCCCTGCTCCAGCTGGTAGTAGTTCTTGTTGCTGAGCCAGCGTGAGAAGTGCTGCTCGGTGAGCCAGGCCCGCCAGCGAATGGTCAGCATCTGGGTCAGGTAAAGCCGGTACACAGCGCCGAGAATCGCCACCGCGGCAATGCCGCAGAAATACAGGATCAACTGCCAGAAGGCCGCCTCGTCCTTTTTCTGCAGGGCGTTGTAGAAATCCTTGTACCAACTGTTGATCCATACCGAAATGGCCACGCTGAACAACGACAGCGCAATCACGGCGATCAGCAGCGTCCAGGCCTTGCCCTTCTCTTCGCTGCGCCAGTAAGGCGTGGTCATCGCCCAGACTTTGCGAAAAAACTGCCCGCGCACAGTATCGTTGACCGCGGAATATTCAGCGTTCTGATTCATGGAAAAGGCTCGATAAAGAAAAGAACAGACACGAACCGATCATAGATGATCGGTTCGGGTTATCGCGAGGGACGGCGAGAATCGTTCAGCGCCCGTTCAGCGGCGGACCGGCCGCTTCTGCA
>DQGF01000056.1:0-4717 GCA_003525045.1 Pseudomonas sp.
CGGTTGATCGCCAGGCTCGATGTTCAGGTTGGCCATGCGGTCGATGGGGGGGCGGTTCCAGCCGCAGGCGCGACTGTTGGCAACGCCCTCCATGCCGGCACGGAATTGCGACAGCGCACCGCCCAGCGGCCGCAACAGCAAGCCTTCTTTAATCAGGAATTGCTTGCTGGCGGCGCTGCCGTCGTCGTCATGGCCGTAGCTGGCCAGTTGCTCGGGGATGTCCGGGTCGAAAGTGACGTTGAGCAGTTTGGAGCCGTATTGCAGGCTGCCAAAGTCTTCTGCCTTGACGAAACTGGTGCCAGCGTAATTGCGCTCGTCGCCGAGGATGCGATCCAGTTCCAGCGGGTGACCGATGGATTCGTGGATCTGCAGCATCATCTGGTCCGGCATCAACAACAGGTCGCGCGGGCCTTGCGGGGTGTTCGGCGCCAGCAGCAGCTGCAGCGCCTGATCGGCGACTGTCGGGCCGGCACCCACCAGGCCGCAGCGGCTGATGACATCGGCGCCGCCCTGCTGGCCGAAGTTCTCACGGCCGAGGCTGCGGGTCTGGCTGTCGTTGCCGTCATAAGCGGTGACGTCGAGGCCCGGGTAGACGAAGCGCTGTGCCTGACGCAGCTCGGCGCCGGCGCTGTTGAGGTAGATCTGCTCGACGTTAGTGATGCCGATGCTCACCTGCCAGTTCACCAGTCGCTCATCCTTGGGCACGGCGGCGGATTCGGCGCCGAGCAATTGGTAGCAGTCGCTCAGGGACGGGAAGGGCTGGTCCAGGTTCGGCGAAAAGTAGTCGGCGCGGTCACCGGAGACAGCGTGTTCGCGCAGGTCGAGCAAAGCGTGGGGCTTGAGTCGGTGGGCTTGCTGCTCGGCTCTCTCCAGCGCGGCTTGCAGGCCGGATTGGGACAGGTCGCTGGTCGCGGCATAGGCCTCGACGCCGTTGACCCGAACGGTCAGCATCGCGCCTTCGTCACGGCTCAGGCTCGGAGGTTCGGCGACGTTCTTGCGCACCGACAGGTACTGGCCGGACTCGCGTACATAACGCAGCGAAAAAAATTCAGCGCCCGTGCGCAAGGCAGCGAAGCGCTGCTTGAGCTGGGGGTGGAAATCGAACATTCGAGAACCTCCTTGGTATGGGGTTGCGATGTATCGGTATTACGAGGGGGGGGTGAAACGATTGCGTGGCGCTAGATTAGGCCTGGGCGGGGGGTAGATCAAGGGTGGGGCGGTGTGGGAGGGTTCCCGGGAGCTATGTTGTGTTTGGTCGGGCGCCTTCGCGGGCAAGCCTCGCTCCTACAGGGATTAACGCTGTCCTTGTAGGAGCGAGGCTTGCCCGCGAACGCAGCACCGCGGTGTAACTGATTTACTGAGCAGCCAGGCTCACATCCCGCAACGGCTTGCCACGCACCGGCGCATCTCCGGCCACGTAGTAATCAGCCTTGCTACGCGGCAACGGCTGGCGACCACGGATCTTGTCAGCGATTTTCTCTGCGATCATGATCGTTGGCGCGTTCAGGTTACCAGTGGTGATGATCGGCATGATCGAGGCATCGACCACGCGCAGGCTTTGCACGCCATGCACACGACCTTCGCCATCGACCACGGCCATTTCATCGGTGCCCATCTTGCACGAGCAGGAAGGGTGGAACGCGGTTTCGGCGTGTTCACGGATGAACGTGTCCAGTTGCTCATCGGTTTGCACCTCGATGCCCGGGCTGATTTCGCGGCCACGGAAGGCGTCGAGTGCAGGCTGTTGCATGATTTCGCGGGTCAGGCGGATGCCGTCGCGGAATTCCTGCCAGTCCTGCTCGGTGGCCATGTAGTTGAACAGGATGCTCGGGTACTCGCGAGGATCCTTGGACTTGACCTGGATGCGACCACGGCTCGGCGAGCGCATGGAACCCATGTGCGCCTGGAAGCCATGTTCTTTCACACCGTTGCTGCCGTTGTAGTTAATCGCCACCGGCAAGAAGTGGTACTGGATGTTCGGCCAATCGAATTCCGGACGGGTGCGGATAAAACCGCCGGCTTCGAACTGGTTGCTGGCGCCGATACCGGTGCCGTTGAACAGCCACTCGGCACCGATGGCCGGCTGGTTGTACCAGAGCAGCGACGGGTATAGCGAGACCGGTTGGGTGCAGGCGTATTGCAGGTACAACTCGAGGTGATCCTGCAGGTTTTCGCCGACGCCTGGCAGGTCGTGGACCACCGGGATGTCGAGCTTGTTCAGCAGTTCGGCCGGGCCGACGCCGGAGCGTTGCAGGATCTGCGGCGACGCGATGGCGCCGGAGCACAGCAGCACTTCTTTGCGGGCGCGGGCTTCAACGCGCTCTTCAGCGGCGCCAATCAGGTAACGCACGCCGATCGCACGCTTGCCTTCGAACAGGATCTTGTCGGTCAAGGCGTGGGTGACGATGGTCAGGGTCGAGCGCTTCTTGGCGCCGTCCAGATAACCGCGCGCGGTGCTGGCGCGACGGCCGTTCGGCGTCACGGTACGGTCCATCGGGCCGAAACCTTCCTGCTGGTAGCCATTCAGGTCTTCGGTACGCGGGTAACCGGCCTGCACGCCTGCTTCAACCATCGCGTGGAACAGCGGGTTGTTGCCGGCTTTCGGCGTGGTCACGCTGACCGGACCGTCGCCACCGTGGTAATCGTTGGGGCCGATGTCACGGGTTTCCGCCTTGCGGAAATACGGCAGGCAGTTCAGGTAATCCCAGTCTTCAAGACCTGGAAGCTTGGCCCAGTTGTCATAATCCATCGCGTTGCCGCGGATGTAGCACATGCCGTTGATCAGCGATGAACCACCCAGGCCTTTGCCGCGACCGCATTCCATCCGGCGCCCGTCCATGTGTGGCTCTGGATCGGTTTCGTAGGCCCAGTTGTAGCGACGGCCTTGCAGCGGGAACGCCAGGGCCGCCGGCATTTGCGTGCGGAAGTCGAGACGGTAGTCCGGGCCGCCGGCTTCGAGCAGCAGGACGGTGACGCCTTCGTCTTCAGTCAGGCGCGCCGCCAGGGTGTTACCGGCCGAGCCGGCACCGATGATGATGTAGTCGTATTTTTGCGTAGCCATGGTTATCTCCCGGCCGTCGATTTGTTGAAAATCGGCAACGAAGGCTTGGTCAGCGTGTCGCCGGTGGTGTATTGCGGGGATGTTTTTTCGATGTGCTGGATGACGGTTTCTTCGCGCTTGAGGTCGATCGAGCGGCTCAACCAATAGTAGGCCAACCCCGAGACGATCAGCCCGATGAGCCAGGCGATGTCGATGCTGCCGAGCGCCCTGGCCAGCGGACCGACATAGACCTCGCGCTGCTCGACGCCGTCGTAGATGTAGAAGAACGGAATCATCGAAATGAAGCCGATGGCATACGCCGCGATGCCGCGCAGGCCCCAGCTGCCGTAAATGTTGCCGTGGGGCATGAAGAAATGCGGGATGGCGTAGCGACCCTTGCGCACGAAGAAATAGTCGGTGAGGTTGACCGAGGTCCAGGGCACCAGGAAGTACAGCATCACCACCAGGTAGATGCCCAGCACCGACAGGCCTTTGCCCGAACTCTGGATGCTCAGGGCCACGCCCAGCTGCAGCAGGATCACGAAAGCGATGGCCAGGATCCGCGCCTTGCGGGTCGGCTCGATGTGCTTGATCGAGTCGACGCAGGTCAGTGTGGTCAGCTTGGCGCTGTAGATGTTCATCGCGATGACGGGCAGGAACGCCAGGATGGTCACCACCACCACGGCCGTACCCATGAATGGCGACACGGTGTTACCCACTTGGCCAAGGGCGACCAGCACGTCGGTGGAATGCAGGTGATCGGCCAGCCAGCCACCCACGGAAATCATCCAGGCACCGGACAACGAGGCACCGAGAAACACCACCGCGATCAATTTACCGCTGGAGGTGTTCTTCGGCAGGTAGCGCGAATAGTCGGACACATAGGGCGCGTAGGCGATGTTGTAGCTCGCCGCCGCAGCGAACTGGGCGATGAAACCGGTCCAGTTGAAACCCAAGGGTGCCGGGGCCACTTCACCGGCGGCGAGTACCGGCACCGCGGCGTCGGGCACCCAGCCCATCAGCACCGCCAGGGTCACCAGACCGTACAGCGGCAGCGACAGAAACAACGCCCATTTGAAACTGCGGTGCATCCAGTCGTGACCGAGGATCGCCAGGATGGCGGCCGGTACCGTCACGGCCACCGCCACCACAATGGGGTTGAAGCCGAATAGCGTGTGCAGGCCCTGCATCATCAACACCAGGTTGACGATGTTGAAACCGGCGAACACGAACAGCGTCGCCAGCAACACCAGAATCACCCCGCGATAGCCAAACTGCGCACGCGACTGGATCATCTGCGGCAGCCCCAGGTGCGGGCCTTGCGAACCGTGAAAGGCCATGAACAGCGTGCCGAACATGATGCCCAGCGTACCGGCGAGGGTGGTCCACAACGCGGTCAGACCGACGCTCGGGCCGACGAAGCCGATGGTCATGGTGAAGAAGGTGAAATTGCCGAGGAACCAGAACGGGCCCTGGCTCGACAGTTTGTCGGTGCGCTCGCTCTCCGGGATAAAGTCGATCGAATGCCCTTCGACGATGGGTTTGTCGTCGAGGATAGACACGCTAGGGGCGGCTTTGGCGTCAATGTTCATGATGTACTCTTATTGTTTGAAGATCATGACGAGATAACTGCATTCTTTTGGGTGAACGTCCTTGTGGGAGATAACTGCATTCTTT
>DQGF01000056.1:5036-10706 GCA_003525045.1 Pseudomonas sp.
TCAGGTGAACGTCACTGTGGGAGCGAGCCTGCTCGCGAAGGCGATGTGTCAGGCGACATTGATGCCGGATGTGCCGGCCTCTTCGCGAGCAAGCCCGCTCCCACAGGGATTGAGTCAGCCATGACTCAGGGCAGCGTGATCCAGACCGCCTTGGTCTCCAGCAAGTAATCGAGCTGTTCCGGCCCCAGATCCTTGCCGAATCCGGACTGCTTGTAGCCACCGAACGGCATCGACGGATCAAGGGTGCCGTGGGCATTGACGTACACCGAACCGGCCCGCAACCGTGGGATCAGGCTGTGCACCCGCCCAAGGTCATTGGAATAGAGCGCGGCGGCCAGTCCGTACGGTGAATCATTGGCCAGGGCCAACGCCTCTTCCTCATCGTCGAATGCTGCGGTCACCAGCACCGGACCAAAGATTTCTTCTTGGACGATGCGCATGTCGTTGCGGCAATTGGCAAAGATGGTCGGCTCGACGAAGAAACCAGGGCCCTCCACAGGCTGGCCGCCGTAGACCAGTTCCGCACCTTCCTGCTTGCCAGTTTCGATGTAGTCGGTCACTCGCTGCTTCTGCAACGCCGAGACCAGCGGGCTGATGAAGCAGTCTGGATCCAGGCCCGGCGCCATCTTCAACGTTCGTGTGTAGGCGATCAGTTCGCGCAGGAATTCGTCGTAGACGCTGCGATGAATATAGGCCCGCGTACCGGCATCGCACACCTGGCCCGAGTTGAAGAACACGCCGTTGGCGATGGCCTGGGCGGCGGCTTTCAGGTCGGCATCGGCCAACACGATTACCGGTGATTTTCCTCCCAGTTCCAGGGTTAGTCGCTTCATTTCGTCCAGCGCCGCGCGGCCGACGGTGCGCCCGACCGGCGTCGAACCGGTAAAGGTCAGCTTGTCGATGCCCGGGTGGGTGGCCATGGCCGCACCGACCACACTGCCGCGGCCGGTGACGATATTGATCACCCCGTCCGGGATACCGGCTTCCTGCACCAGTTCGGCGAAACGCAAGGCCGACAGCGAGGTCAGCTCAGCGGGTTTGACCACCACGGTGCAACCGGTGGCCAGCGCCGCGCCGAGCTTCCAGGCCATGGTCTGCAGCGGGAAGTTCCAGGGCACGATGGCGCCGACCACACCCACCGCTTCCTTACGCGTATAGGCCAGGTAATTGCCCGGCAGCGATGGCTCGACGGTGCGGCCGTGAAGCTTGGTCGCCCAGCCGGCGAAATAGCGCAGGGTATCGACCGTGCCCTGGATGTCGACATCCCGGGCGAAGGCCGCTGACTTGCCCATGTCGATCGATTCGATTTCGGCCAGTTCGGCGGCGTTGTTTTCGATCAGGTCAGCCAACCGGTGCATCATCCATTCGCGCTCTGCCGGTTTCGCCTGACGCCAGGCGCCACCGTCGAATTGCGCGCGGGCGGCTTGCACGGCGCGATCCAGGTCGTGGGTGGTACCCATGGGAATACGGGTGATCAGGCCTGCGGTCGACGGTTCGATGACATCGGAAGTCTGCCCGTCGCTGGCCTCGACAAAGGCGCCACCGATGAACATCTTCTGCACCTTGCCGAGGAAGGTCTGGGTGGCTTCGGATACTCCGAATTTTTGCAGGTACTGCTTAACGATCGTGTCCATTTTGATTTTCTCTGTGTGGCGGTCAAGTCACGCCGAGGCCGTGGTGGTTGCGCTCATGACGTGCCGCGCCTGAGCCCGCTCGTGGAAGATGAAACCGATGCTGTTGAGCAGCAGTTGCGCCGCCAGAATCGAGGTCATGCCGGTCGGGTCATAGACGGGCGCCACCTCGACCAGGTCCATGCCGACGATGTTGCCCTGGCTGCGCTTGGCCAGGGCCTGGATGATTTCCAGCACTTCGTAATAGAGGAAGCCGCCGTGGCTGGGCGTGCCCGTGCCAGGTGCGATGGAGGGGTCGAAACCGTCGATGTCGATGGTGATGTAGTAGTTGATGTTCTGCGGAATCAACGCCAGCACACCGTCGACACCCAGGCGACGCACGTCGCGTACCGAGAGGATCTTCGAACCGGCCGCATGGGCTGCTTCGTAGTCGTCGCGATTGGAGGAGGACACGTTGCGGATGCCCATCTGGGTCATCCCGACGATGTGGTTCATTTCCGAAGCGCGGCGCAGCGGGTTGCCGTGGCCATAGCGCACGCCGTGGCGTTCGTCGACGAAGTCCAGGTGCGCATCGAAATGGATGATGTGGATCGGACCGCGACCCTCGAAGGCCTTGATCACGGGGGCGTGAACCGAGTGATCGCCACCGAGCACCACCGGCATGACGCCGGCATCGAGGATCTTGCGCACCGCATATTCGGTGTTGGCGTTGCTGGTGACCATGTCGGTGTGCACGATGTCGGCGTCACCCACATCGACCATGCGCACGTCGGCGGCGGTCAGGTACATGACGTCATCTTCGTGGTCGTAGGCGCCGGCATGGCCGAAGGAGAACAGCGTCGATGCCTCGCGAATCCCGCGCGGCCCGAAGCGGGCGCCGGAGCGCCACTGGGTGCCCATGTCGTTGGGCACGCCAAGGACGGCCACGTCGGCATCGAGAGCATCCCAATCGGTGCAGACCGGGGATTTGCCGAAGGTGCAGTGCCCCACGAATGGCAGGTTCAGGCGGCCGGATTCATAACCGTTGTTCGACATGTCAGGCATCTCCAATGCTTGTTATTGGCTGGGCGGACTCGGAAGGCGACCGCCGTTGGAGTGACTATGGGCGCAGGTTTTCGTGGAAAAAATGCTAAACATCAGATACTCATATCGGCATTACCGATGCATCCACACGCGGGAGGTCCCAGGTGATCCAGCTGCACGACGTCGATCTGAAACTGCTCAGGGTGTTTGCCACGATTGTCAGGTGCGGCGGCTTTTCTGCCGCGCAGGCGGCGCTGAATGCCGGCCAGTCGACCATCAGCGAACAGATGACTCACCTGGAAACCCGGCTCGGGGTCAAACTCTGTCAACGCGGGCGTAGCGGCTTTCGCCTGACCGAGCAAGGCGTGGCGATCCATGAAGCCACCCAGCGCCTGCTCTCGGCGGTGGAAAACTTCTGCATGGACGCCGACGTGCTTAAGCAGCACATCAGCGGCAAGCTCAACCTGGGGATCATCGACACCACCATTACCGACCCGGACTCACCGCTGCCGCGCACCACCCAGCGCTTCGTGTCCCGCGGGCATGACGTGCACCTCAACGTGTACGTGGGCAGCCCGGCGGAACTGGAAGAGCGCGTACTCGACGGTCGCCTGCACCTGGCCATCGGGCACTTCCCGATCTACGTTCCGGGGCTGTTGCACACACCGCTGTATCAGGAAGCACTGGGGTTGTATTGCGGGCGACGGCATCCGCTGTATGGCAACAAGGCCGAGGGGGACGAACTGCTCGAAGAAATTGCCGCCAGCCGGATTGTGGTCAGGGGCTACATGCAGCAATACGACCTGGAACACCTGGGCGTCAGCAAGGCCGCGGCCACCGTGGACAACATCGAAGCGCTGGCCATCCTGCTGATCTCCGGTGCCTACCTGGGCTTTCTGCCGGTGCACTTCGCCACGCAGTGGGTCAAGACCGGCGAGATGCATCAACTGGCACCCATCAGCCTGCAACTGATGTCGCCGTTCGACGTAATCACCCGACGCGGCACCGCCCCGCCGCCGATCCTGCAGGCGTTCCTCGAGGACCTGGCGGCCTGTTCGCGTAAAACGGCCAATGGCTGAAGGCGTTGGCGGTGGATGGCTGCGGCCGCGATCTTCCGCGTCACAGCCCTTTACGAGAATCCGTTGCTGGACATTGACGACCTTCGCCTAATGCGATCGCTATTCGGCTGCGTAAATCAAGCAATAACAACCACGCAAAACTTTATGGATTTGTCCTACCCGACAAAAAGAACCGCCCTACATAATTATGGGAAGCTCTGCCCTTCCTCGCAGTTGAACGCCTGAAAACTCACTGCTACTAATTCACCTGCGAAAAAAACACAGCCGGCAGGTGCCCCATGCAAACACTCATTAAAACGGCTTGTAAAAAACACGCAACATTCCTCGCACTGACCGGTCTTGGCATCCTCTACCTGTTTGTCACTCATAAAATCATCAGATGGCGAAGAAAGCATATTGATGCAGTCAACGAGCAAGAGGATGAGTTGAGTGCGATTTTGTTTAATACCCTGACTGCCGGGAAATCGATAAAACTGGAAAGAGCCGAACACACAGCAACACAACCGTTGAACCGTGCCTTCGCGCAATACGCCAACGCCGCGGTCACCGTGACAAGCTCAGGCGGTTTTTTGAGCGGGGCAAAAATTTTGTTTGTCAGCCTCTCCACTTCAGGTTTGCTGGGCTGGGGTGTCTTCGATCAGTTGTCGGGCGAGCCCAGTATCAGCGTCGGGCAATTAGTGGCCATATTCTCCATCGCGGGAAGTTTTTTACTTAACATCACCGCGCTTACCGAAGGTTATCGGGTACTTGACCAGTTTCTCGCTGACCAGCGTCGACTGCAGCAATTGTTGTCCTTGCCAAACTTTGATCATGACCACCGACAGGCCGACATTCCGTCCCGGCACCCATCGACTCTGGTGCTCGCCCCCTGCGTTGTGACCGATAACGGAGCGGTCCGATTTTCCATCGCAAATGCCATCACTTTTAAACGAAGCCAATCGGTTGCCATCACCGGTCCCAGTGGTGCGGGAAAAACCACCTTACTGGAAACGCTGGCCGGACTGAATGCTTCGGTGAGGAGTCAATTGAGCCTCGACGGCGTGCCGGTTTCCAGATTGAACGCCCATTCTCACCTGGAATACCTGAGGTATTGCCCTCAATCACCGCAGTTTCTGGAAGGCACCTTTGACCGCTCGGTTCTGTTGGGAGTCAATCAATCGCCACCTCTGACCCAGGCGATACAACGACTGAACCTTGAAGACATCGTTTCCCAGCGCAATCTGAGCGAAAACGCCTCCAATATTTCCGGCGGCGAAGCCAAACGCCTGTCACTGCTGCGCCTGATCAACAGGCCAGGACAATTCAATCTGTTCGACGAGCCCAGTGCGTCGATCGAACCGAAGCTGGCCATTCCGGTCTGGGACTTGTTGTTCGACACGTTCGCCGAGCGCGGACTGATTTGTGTCACCCACGATATCCGCCACCTGTATCGCTTTGATCGAGTCATCGTCATGCAGGACGGCGCGATTATCGACGACGGCCCGTGGCGTGATTTGGTCCACAGGACGGCAGTCAAAGCGCTGCTGAGCGACCTTCAACCGCAAGCGTGATGCTTGGCGAAGAACTGCTTCTGACAGCGTTGCAGCTGACCAGCCGGCAGTAACTTGATTCAGGGTGTCTGCAAACCGATACACCGTATCGAATTCGATACACCTCTGCGCAACCCTGTATTGTTTCAGCGTGGCACCCTCTCCGCTTCTTTCTCCCGGTACTTCTGTATTGATTTCAATACGGAAGAATCCGTCATTTCTCACAAAAACAATCCATCCTGTTGATTTAAAAAGAATAAACCCGGTTGGCACCACCCTTGCTCATCAACCTAAAGCCACGCCTATCAGAACGCAAAAAAATACTCCCTCTCACCCGGCGTGGGACCGCAAGAACACCGCATCCCCCTGTAGGCGCTGCCGCAGGCTGCGATCTTTTGATCTTGATTT
>DQGF01000022.1 GCA_003525045.1 Pseudomonas sp.
GTAGGCCGCGCGCAACTGTTGACTGTCGATCATCCCCCGGTAGGCACAGGTGCCACTGAAGCGGGGTGCCGCGAGGGGGTGGCCAAGGCCTTGAAGAACATGGTCACGAATCGAAGACTTGATGCCGTCAGCGGCGATCAACAGATCGCAGCGATGTTCGCTGCCATCGGTGAACAGCACGCGGGCCTGTTCGGCATCCTGCTCCACGCGGATCGCGCGCTTGCCGAATTGGGCGATTCCCGCGGGCAACTGGCTGGCCAACGCGTCGAGAAAATCCGCACGGTGCACCGAAGACTGCCCTACCCCTTCGGCCACGCTGGCGCCAAGGTAGCCGGCATCCTCGCCACGGCGCCATTCGAACCAGATATCCTGCCAGGGATCGAGCGTGCGGTCGGCGATCTGCCGATAGGGTTCGGCAATGCCCAGGCCGGCAATGGCGCGAACGGCATTGGCGCCGAAAGAGACACCTGCACCGACCTCGCCAAAGGCCGATGCAGCTTCGAACAATTGAACGCTGAGATGGGAATGGCGGCACAGATCCAGCGCCAATGCCACGCCGGCGATACCACCGCCGACAATACCGATGTGCAAGGTAGATTGAGAAGAATGCATAGCAAGGTACCCATGTGGCTGGTTGTTATTGGAGTCACTGAATCATCGCCAACTGAGTGCTATTGATAAATACAGCAACTCCAATACACAGCATCATCAATGTGAATATTGCCTGGACGCTGTGCCCTGACGGCTCGATGCGTTTTGTATCAGGAAGACCAGAATGGCTATTGCCCCGACCAATCCCGGAATGGCGAAGATGAGGAAGCTCGCCTGTAACGGCAGCGAAGAGGCATGCAAGGCGCCGCCCAGCAAAGGACCAATGATTGCACCGGTGCGACCCACGCCCATCGCCCAACCGAGACCGGTAGCCCGTATCTGCGGCGGGTAAAATTGCACGGTGCAGGCGTTGGCCAGAATTTGCGTGCCTATGGTGCACGCACCGGCAACGGCAATGAGCAAATAGAGCACAGGCAATGGCGCCTTGAGCGCCAGCAGACTCAGGGCCAACGCCCCGCAGCAGAAGAAGACGAACAAGACCTTGGCAATGCCGATTCGATCGCCCAGCCACCCACCGGCTACCGCTCCGATGATCGCACCAAGGTTCAGCGCCACCAGAAACGCCAGGCTTGAGTTCAATCCGTACCCGGCGGCGCTCATGAGTTTTGGCAACCAGGAGCTCAATGCATAGACCATCAGCAGGCAACAGAAAAACGCCAGCCACAGCATGAAGGTGCTCAACTTGCGCCCCTCCCGGAATAACTGTGCAATCGAGACGTTCGAGCCCTTAGCGGCTATGCGGTTTAACTGATCGGCTGCCCTTGGCACATAACTCGGTACGGCCTGCGTCAATAGCGACTGGGCCTTGATCGTCTGCCCGGTGCGCAGAAGGAAATCCATCGACTCGGGCAACTGTCGTATTAAAAAAGGCAATGCCAACAGTGGGATCAAGGCCACATAGAACACAGCTTGCCATCCCCACAGGGGAATCAGCACCATACCCAGGCCGGCAGACAACATTCCCCCCAAAGAGTAGCCACTGAACATGAGGGCAACCAAGGTACTGCGCGATTGCTTGGGTGCGTACTCGTTCATCAACGCGACAACGTTCGGCATGACCCCACCAATACCCAGACCGGCAACAAACCGGCACAGCGCAAACGCCTCTGGGCTCTGTGCCAGGCCGTTGATCGCTGTAACCCCGCTGAAAAGGGTTACGCAGATCATGATGGTTTTACGTCTGCCTATCCGGTCAGACAATGATCCGAAAAACAGCGCACCCAACATCATGCCTACCAGTGCACAGCTACCCAAGGCTCCAGCTTGCAATGAGCTCAGCCCCCACTCGGCCATCAGTGAGGGCAACACAACGCCGTAGATGACCAGGTCATAGCCGTCGAAGATGATAATTAGCGCGCACCAGAACAGTACGCGCGCGTGGAAGGCATTGAAACGTGCCCCGTCAATCAGGGCTGATACATCGATCGTACGCATGGCATCGCTCTTTTTGTCATTGTTATAGAGCCGCAGGTTCAGAGTCCTGCGGAGGTTGCGCGGTGCCCAACTCGCTGATCGATAGGCGTGTCGTTCTTGAGTGACGTAAACCGTTCAGGATTTGGGCATTGCAGCGATCATGGCCAACGCGTCAAGCGTGATAAATGCAGTGATCCACATACCTGTTATTTCGAGTGTGAATAAAGATCCGAGACGAGCAAAAGCGATGCAGCCATTGCGATGGACGCGACGCTATAGCAATTGATAGGCTTGCCGCTCTTGCAACGGCCATTTCAGAGCGGTGCAGACCCAACGACGGGGCAACGGGTTTATTGCCCTGGCATGAGCCCACCTGCACGAGGCGTTATGGAATTACGTGAGCTGGATCTCAATCTTCTTTTGGTGTTCAACCAACTGCTGATTGACCGCAGGGTCTCGACGGCGGCGGATAATCTTGAACTGACCCAGCCGGCTGTCAGCAACGCGCTAAAGCGGTTGCGAACCACCTTGAACGACGAACTTTTCGTGCGCACCTACCAGGGAATGGAACCCACCCCCTATGCCCGGCAACTGGCCGAGCCGGTCGCGCTGGCCATTCAAACGTTACGCGATGCACTCAGCCGACAAGACACCTTTGATCCGCTGCACTGCAAACGCAGATTCACCATGGCCATGACGGATATCGGTGAAATCTACTTCATGCCCAGACTGATGGACGCTCTGGCTGAACGCGCTCCGGGTTGCTCGATCAGTACGCTGCGCAACAACGTCGATACCCTGGCCGAAGGCTTGCAAAACGGTACGATAGACCTTGCAGTCGGGTTGCTTCCTCACCTTCAAGCGGGGTTTTTTCAACAACGCTTGTTCCACCATCGTTACGTCTGCCTGTGCCGTAAAGACCATCCTGCCACCAGGGAACCTTTGACGCTCGAGCGGTTTTGCAGCTATGACCATGTTCGTGTTGTAGCGGCGAATACAGGACACGGCGTCGTTGATACCTTCCTCGCACGTGAAGGCATCGAGCGGAATATACGGTTGGAAGTTCCGCATTTCGTCGCGATAGGCCACATACTTCAACGCACGGATTTGCTGGCAACAGTGCCCGAACGATTTGCCGCCAGTTGCGAACAACCGTTCGGCCTCGCCATCCTGGCGCCGCCTATGGAACTGCCGAAAATCGAGATCAATCTGTTCTGGCATGCGCGATACAACAAGGACCCAGCCAATCGTTGGTTGCGTCAGCTGATGTTTGAGTTGTTCTCTGATTGAATGGACCAGGCCCTCGAAACATCACCGCCATTGACAGTCCAAGCATCGCTGAACCCGTCAGAACTTTTCAGGGATGCGCTGGAGCGGATAATCCGGTTCTCGATAGCCACCCGGCTTCTGCCGCTTGGGCAATATCACTTTTTCGTGTGGCACATTCTTGTACGGAATGCGGCTGAGCAGGTCGCTGATGATGTTGAGGCGAGCCCGGCGCTTGTCGTTTGAGTTGGCCACAAGCCACGGCGCATAGTCGGTATCGGTCGCCTTGAACATCTCGTCACGTGCACGCGAGTAGTCATACCAGCGACCGTAAGACTTAAGGTCCATAGGGGAAAGCTTCCAGATCTTGCGTCCGTCTTTGATACGCGCTTCGAGTCGACGGGTCTGCTCTTCCTGGCTGACCTCCAGCCAGTACTTGAGCAGGATCACGCCCGACCCGACGATCGCACGCTCCACAAGGGGGGCCGTTTTCAGGAAATTGACCACCTGCTCATCAGTGCAGAACCCCATCACACGCTCGACGCCCGCTCGGTTGTACCAACTGCGATCGAAGATGACTACTTCGCCAGCTGCCGGTAGGTACGGCAGGTAGCGCTGGACATACATCTGGCTCTTTTCGCGGTCGGTCGGCGCAGGCAACGCCACCACACGAAAGACACGCGGGCTGACCCGTTCGGTGAGCGCCTTGATCGTCCCGCCCTTGCCGGCACCATCGCGCCCCTCGAAGACGATACAGATCTTGATGCCTTTGTGTTTCACCCACTCCTGCAGCTTGACCAGTTCGACATGCAGCCGGCGCAGTTGAGCCAGATAGTCTTTGTTCGTCAGTTTCAAGTTTTCGGTGGAATGACGCTTGGCAGCGCCCTTCTTATTCTTTGCCATGACCGAGACCTCACGAATGTATGTCACTGACCAAGATGAAGAAACCTGGTTCACAACGACAGCAAACCACTGTACAGCCCATAGGCCGCCAGCCCTGCCCCGGTGATGACACAGGTAAAGATGCCCTTCTCGAAATGGGTAAACAACGGCTTGCCCTGCTCATGCTTGGCCCTGGCGAACAAAATCACCCCCGGCGCATACAATAACGCTGAAAGCAGCACATATTTCATTCCCCCGGCGTACAGCAACCACACCGCATAACATAGCGCGATGCCGCCAATCAGCAGGTCCTTGGTGCGCTGCGCTGATGCGTTTTCATAGGTTTCACCGCGCCCGCTCAACAGCACTGCATACGCTGCCGACCATAGGTACGGCACCAGAATCATCGAAGAAGCGAGGTAGATCAGGCTGGTGTAAGTACTCTCGGAAAACAGTGTGATCAGCAGAAAAATCTGGATCATGGCATTGGTCAGCCACAATGCGTTGACCGGCACATGATTGGCGTTTTCCCGGGTCAGGAAGGCCGGCATGGTCTTGTCCCTGGCCGTGGCGAAGAGGATTTCGGCACACAGCAGCGCCCACGACAACAACGCACCGAGCAGTGAAATCGCCAAGCCGACACTGATCAGTAGCGCGCCCCAATGACCGACGATGTGCTCCAGGACCGCCGCCAGCGACGGATTTTGCAAGGTGGCCAATTCAGGCTGGCTCATGATCCCCAGCGACAGCACGTTCACCATGACCAGCAGCGCCAGCACGCCGAGAAAACCGATGACCGTGGCCCGGCCGACATCCGAGCGTTTCTGCGCCCGCGCCGAGTAGACACTGGCGCCTTCGATACCGATGAAGACGAACACGGTCACCAGCATCATGTTGCGCACCTGATCCATCACACTGCCGAAGTTCGGGTTGCTGCGACCCCAGAAGTCTCGGGTGAAAATGTCGACCTTGAAGGCCACGGCGGCAATGACGATGAACATGATCAACGGCACGATCTTGGCCACGGTGGTCAGCTGATTGATGAATGCCGCCTCCTTGATCCCGCGCATCACCAGAAAGTGCACCGACCATAGCAGGACCGAGGCGCAGGCAATGGCGATTGGCGTGTTGCCCTGGCCGAACACCGGGAAGAAGTAACCCAGGGTGCTGAACAGCAGAACGAAATAACCGACGTTGCCCAGCCAGGCGCTCATCCAGTAACCCCAGGCCGAAGAAAACCCCATGTAGTCGCCGAAGCCGGCCTTGGCATAGGCATACACCCCGGCGTTCAGTTCCGGCTTGCGATTGGCCAGGGTCTGGAAGACGAAAGCCAGGGTCAGCATGCCGACGGCGGTAATCGCCCAGCCGATCATTACGGCGCCGGCATCGGCACGTTCCGCCATGTTCTGCGGCAAAGAGAAAATACCGCCGCCGATCATCGACCCGACCACCAGGGCAATCAGCGCACTCAAGCGAAGCTTTTGCGTCGGTTGCGGCATGTTGCGTCTCCTTGCCCGGGGCGGCCGTCGTCGTCGACCTTGAGATCGTTGGTTTAACTAAATAGATAAAGCGTAATGCGTTTATCAACTAACGCCAGTTATCCATTTTTTCATTTATAGCTGATCATTCTATTGCAACTTCTTGAAATAGCGGTTTTTCCGTATAAGGCAAGACGAGAATAGGTGAATAGATTAAATCAGCACTTTACAAAACGCGAAATCGAACTAGCGTCTAAACTGCGTTGGATAAGCGTCATTTTTTTACCCCTCGAACCGAAGCCTCTATACAGGGCTTTCCGGCAATGATCCCGTGTCGAAATAAAGAGCAGTAAGTTGTTAATTGCTAACGGAAAGTGACCGCACTTTGATCTAGATCAGGTAGTTGCGTAGCAAACGAAATTAATCTGCTTTCTCTCTTCTCCCACATTGGAGTCATGCCATGTCTGAAGCCCCTGGAAAACTACGACTGGGTGCACTCGTTGCGTTGGTTGTCGGCTCGATGATTGGTGGCGGTATCTTCTCTTTGCCGCAAAACATGGCTGCCAGCGCCGACGTCGGTGCCGTGCTGATCGGTTGGGCCATTACCGCCGTCGGCATGCTGACCCTGGCTTTCGTTTTCCAGACCCTGGCCAACCGCAAGCCTGACCTGGATGGCGGTGTCTACGCCTACGCCAAAGCCGGTTTCGGTGACTACATGGGTTTCTCATCCGCCTGGGGGTACTGGATCAGCGCCTGGCTGGGTAACGTCGGTTATTTCGTTCTGCTATTCAGCACCCTCGGCTATTTCTTTCCGGTTTTCGGTGAAGGCAACACCGTTGCCGCAGTGATCGGTGCTTCGTTGCTGCTCTGGGGTGTGCATTTCCTCGTACTGCGCGGGATCAAGGAAGCGGCGTTCATCAACCTGGTGACGACGGTGGCCAAGATCGTGCCCCTGCTGCTGTTTGTGCTGATTGCGATTTTCGCCTTCAAACTGGACATCTTCACCGCCGACATCTGGGGCCTGAAAAACCCGGATCTGGGCAGCGTGATGAACCAGGTGCGCAACATGATGCTGGTCACCGTCTGGGTGTTCATCGGTATTGAGGGCGCGAGTATTTTCTCGGCCCGGGCGGAAAAACGCAGCGACGTGGGTAAAGCCACCGTGATCGGCTTCATTACCGTGCTGCTGTTTCTGGTGCTGGTGAACGTGTTGTCGCTCGGGATCATGACTCAACCGGAACTGGCCAAACTGCAGAACCCGTCGATGGCCGCCGTACTGGAACACGTGGTCGGTCCATGGGGCGCGGCGCTCATCAGCGTTGGCCTGATCATTTCCCTGCTCGGCGCCCTGCTGTCGTGGGTCCTGCTGTGTGCCGAGATCATGTTCGCCGCGGCCAAGGACCACACCATGCCGGCCTTCCTGCGCAAGGAAAACGCCAACCATGTACCGGTCAATGCCTTGTGGCTGACCAACGCGATGGTCCAGCTGTTCCTGATCATCACGCTGTTTTCGGCCAGTACTTACCTGTCGCTGATCTACCTCGCCACCTCAATGATTCTGGTGCCTTACCTGTGGTCGGCGGCCTATGCCCTGCTGCTGGCGGTACGCGGCGAGAGTTATGAAAACGCCGTGGCCGAACGCCAGAAAGACCTGTTCATCGGTGCCGTTGCCGTGATTTACGCGATCTGGCTGATCTACGCCGGCGGCGTCAAATACCTGCTGCTGTCCGCCCTGCTCTATGCCCCCGGCGCGATTTTGTTTGCCAAGGCCAAGCTTGAAGTCAACAAACCGGTTTTCACCAACGTCGAGAAACTGATTTTCGCAGCGGTCGTGGTGGGCGCCCTGGTGGCGGCCTACGGGCTGTATGACGGTTTCCTGACCCTGTAGCACCGACTGTTTTGTCATCTGGAGGAACACGGTAATGACCACGGAAAAAGTTAAGTACGGCGTCCATTCCGAAGCCGGCAAACTGCGCAAAGTCATGGTTTGCTCCCCAGGCCTGGCCCATCAGCGGCTGACCCCGAACAACTGCGACGAACTGCTGTTCGATGATGTGCTGTGGGTCGCCCAGGCCAAGCGTGACCATTTCGACTTCGTCACCAAAATGCGCGAGCGCAACGTCGATGTGCTGGAAATGCACAATCTGTTGACCGACATTGTCGCCATCCCCGAAGCCCTGGACTGGATCCTGGAGCGCAAGATCACCGCCAACTCGGTCGGCCTGGGCCTGATCAACGAAACGAGTTCCTGGCTGCGTAGCCTTGAACCGCGCAAGACCGCCGAGTTCCTGATCGGTGGCGTCTCGGCCGATGACCTGCCGGACAGTTTCGGCGGCAAGACCATCCAGATGTTCCGCGAATTCCTCGGCCACTCCAGCTTCATTCTGCCACCCCTGCCCAACACCCAGTTCACCCGCGACACCACCTGTTGGATCTACGGTGGCGTGACGCTCAACCCGATGTACTGGCCGGCGCGGCGTCAGGAAACCTTGCTGACCACCGCCATTTACAAATTCCATCCGCAATTCACCAACGCCGACTTCCAGATCTGGTACGGCGACCCGGACCAGGAGCATGGCAATGCCACCCTGGAAGGCGGCGACGTGATGCCGATCGGTAACGGCGTGGTGTTGATCGGCATGGGCGAGCGCTCGTCACGCCAGGCCATTGGTCAACTGGCAGTCAACCTGTTCAAACACAAAGCCGTCGAAAAAGTGGTCGTTGCCGGCCTGCCCAAATCCCGCGCGGCGATGCACCTGGACACCGTGTTCAGTTTCTGCGACCGCGATGTGGTGACCATCTTCCCGGAAGTGGTGAACCAGATCGTCGCCTTCACGCTGCGCCCGGACGAAAGCAAACCGGGCGGCGTCGACATTCGTCGCGAAGAAACCAACTTCCTCGACACCGTAGCCAAGGCGCTCAATCTGAAAGCGCTGCGCGTCGTCGAAACCGGTGGCAACAGCTTTGCCGCCGAACGTGAACAGTGGGACGACGGCAATAACGTGGTGGCGGTGGAACCCGGCGTGGTGATCGGTTACGACCGCAACACCTACACCAACACGCTGTTGCGCAAGGCCGGTGTGGAAGTCATCACCATCAGTGCCGGCGAACTCGGACGCGGACGTGGCGGCGGCCATTGCATGACATGCCCGATCATCCGCGACCCGATCGACTACTAACTTTTGAGCCTTGGCCGACGCTGCCTTCCAGTGCGGCCAAGGGGATAACCGAAACCTAAGGAGATCCATCATGGCTTTTAATATTCACAACCGTAATCTGCTGAGCCTGGAACACCACACCCCTCGCGAATTGCGCTATCTGCTCGACCTGTCCCGCGATCTCAAACGCGCCAAGTACACCGGCACCGAACAGCAACACCTCAAAGGCAACAACATCGCGCTGATCTTCGAAAAAACCTCGACCCGCACCCGCTGTGCATTCGAAGTCGCAGCCTATGACCAGGGCGCCAACGTCACCTACATCGACCCGAACTCCTCGCAGATCGGCCACAAGGAAAGCATGAAGGACACCGCCCGTGTGCTGGGGCGCATGTACGACGCCATCGAATACCGCGGCTTCAAACAGGAAATCGTCGAGGAGTTGGCCAAATTTGCCGGTGTGCCGGTGTTCAACGGCCTGACCGATGAATACCACCCGACGCAAATGATCGCCGACGTGCTGACCATGCGTGAACACGCCGACAAACCGATCCACGAAATCAGCTACGCCTACCTTGGCGACGCCCGCAACAACATGGGCAATTCGCTGTTGCTGATCGGCGCCAAGCTGGGTATGGACGTGCGCATCTGCGCGCCCAAAGCCCTCTGGCCGGCGGACGATCTGGTGGCGCGCTGCAAAAAATACGGTGAAGAAAGCGGTGCTCGCATCACCCTGACCGAAGACCCGAAAGCGGCGGTCAAAGGTGTGGACTTCATCCACACCGATGTTTGGGTCTCGATGGGCGAGCCGGTCGAAGCCTGGGCCGAGCGTATCCAGCAACTGCTGCCGTACCAGGTCAACGCGGAACTGATGAAAGCCACCGGCAACCCACGCACCAAGTTCATGCACTGTCTGCCGGCGTTCCACAACAGCGACACCAAGGTCGGCAAACAGATTGCCGAGCAGTACCCGCACTTGAGCAACGGCATCGAAGTGACCGATGACGTCTTCGAGTCGCCGGCCTGCATCGCTTTCGAGCAAGCGGAAAACCGCATGCATACGATCAAGGCGATCCTGGTCTCGACGTTGGCTGACCTTTAACGGCTCACTCGGCTCCCACTGACGGAACACGGACCCTGTGGGAGCGAGCCTG
>DQGF01000442.1:0-3127 GCA_003525045.1 Pseudomonas sp.
CGCGAGCAAGCTCGCTCCTACACCGGCATTAGGCAGATGATGCCGGGTTTTTCGGATTCACCGATCGGCGATACACAGCTCGCCGGTGGCGCGGATCAGTGCCTGACCATGCAAACCGTCCTTGATCAGGCCGGAGCGCGCTTTGGCCAGCCAGTCCTGACAGTTCGGGTCGGTGCGATAGGGCACGAACCTGGCGTATTGCTGCAACAGGCGGTTTTGCAATTCATCCAGCCGAGGCCTGATCTGCTTGGCGAGGTCCGGCCGTGGCGTGTCAGGCGCCTTTCCCGCCGCATGCCATTGAGCGATCAGGCCGTACTGCACCAATTTGTTGGCTTCTATCTGTGCCCCGACCAATTCGGCGACGTCGTCCGGGTCCAGTTTGCGCGCAACGGCCAGCGTCCTCGCGTTGGCGATGACTTGCGCTTCCCGGGCACTGTCCTGGATCGGCTTGCCANTGTCCCACTTGGTCAACGCCACCAGATCAGCAATGTTCAGGCGCTCGTTCATCGTCGCCAGCAGCGGTTGCAAACTGTCCGGTGTCGGGGAGGGCGTACTGGCCTGTGCACCGCAAGCGAGTAAACCGAACAGGGCGCAGCACAGCCGTTGCGGCAAGCGTGGGGAGTGGAGCATTGGCAAACCTCATCGGGAGCGGGATTCACAATCAGGAGTGGTGTATCACAGGTGCAGCGGGGGCATGAAGCGGGAGGTTGATTTATTAGTGAACGCAAAAGCCCGAAAAATCACAACGCTCAACGGCATCAAGCCAAGTATCATGTTCGTTAACGTAACCGAGTGGGTCAAACATTGATCGAACGACGTCAATTCAGCGGAGGCATGAAGGGTAAAAATCTCCGCTATCTGAATGAAAACCCTGGCCAGCCTGCTCAGATGACTCGAGCGGGCTTTTTGCTGCTCGAGCATTTCTCCCTGCCTGCATTTACCCAGGCACTGGATACCATTGTCACCGCCAATCTTCTACGTCCCGGGTTGTTCTCTTCGCGAACCTTAGGCCTGAGTGACGACGAGGTTGTCAGCGATCTGGGGCTGGTTATCCGCCCGGATGCACGCTTCGATTCTGCCGCTGTCCACGACCTGGATCTGCTGGTCATTTGTGGCGGCTACAGGACCGAACTGAAGGCCACCGAAGAGTTCATCAACCTGTTGCGAGCGGCGACAGACCAAGGTGTCACGCTGGCCGGATTGTGGAACGGCGCATGGTTCCTGGGCAGGGCAGGCCTGCTCGATGGCTATCGCTGCGCAATCCACCCCGAACATCGCCCCGCACTCGCCGAAATCGCCAAGGCGACCCAGGTCAGCAGCGAGCCCTATGTCATCGATCGTGACCGGCTCACGGCGTCCAGCCCCTCCGGCGCATTCCATATGGCGCTGGACTGGATCAAGGGCCTGCACGACAAAGCCCTGGTCGAGGGCATCGAAGACATCCTGGCGTTCGAGGAGTCTCGCTACCGGCGCATCAAACCCACGGAAAATATCTGCGTGAGCGCGCCATTGCGCGAGGTGGTGAAGCTGATGGACACCAACCTCGAAGAGCCGCTGGAGCTGGAGCAACTGGCAGTCTACGCCGGCCGCTCACGGCGACAACTCGAGCGCCTGTTCAAGGAACAACTGGGCACCACGCCGCAACGGTATTACATGGAGCTGCGGATCACCGAAGCGCGTCGACTCCTGCAGCACACCGAACTCTCCCAGGTCGACGTGCTGGTGGCCTGTGGGTTCGTTTCGCCCAGTCACTTCAGCAAGTGCTACAGCTCGTATTTTGGGTACAGGCCTTCCAAGGAAAAGCGACTGGTCAAGTAAAGACGTTGGAGCTCTGAATGAAAGTTGGCGTAATCTCCGATACCCATGGCTTGCTCCGCGCCGAAGCCCTTGCTGCCCTGGCAGGTTGTGAACGGATCATCCACGCCGGCGACATCGGAAAACTCGAGATCCTCGAGCAACTGGCCTCAATTGCCCCGCTACACGTAGTACGCGGGAACAATGATCTGGGCGCCCCTTGGGCAGACAATCTCGCCGACCGCCTGTGTTTCGACCTGAACGGATGGCAAACCTTGCTGGTGCACGACATTGCCGATGTCCCGGCGGTGCTGGATGCTGGAATAAAGCTGGTGATCACCGGTCATTCGCATAAGCCACGCATGGAATGGCGCGGCGAACGGCTGTACCTCAATCCAGGCAGCGCGGGGCGGCGCAGATTCAAGCTGCCGGTGACGCTGGCGCTGCTTGAGGTGCTTGATGGTTCGATCGAGCCGCGGCTGGTTTCGTTATTGGAATGACCATCCGCTGAAATGCGGTCTCCAACAAAAAGAGACCGCTGTACAGCCCGCATCGCTGACACGTTCGCCTTAAGCGGGCGGATCGATCTGATCCAGCACCCTGTTCGCCGTGATTTCCGCCAGCATGATGCTGTTGGAAATGCCCAGCAGGGCATTGCGCGATCCGCCGTCCAGATGATCCACCAAGTGATGGACCATCACATCGACCGAGGCCAGCGTTTCGACCAGATAAACCACCAGGGTTTCGGTCGTAGCCTGCGGGTCGACGGTAAACAGGGTGCTGGGGGTACGCGGGGTGGCTTTGATGTCGGCAGTTGACGGGAAGTGGAAATCGAGGGCGCGTTCGGCGGCTTCGTTGAGTTTGTTTGCATCGGGTTTATATGGGGATGTCGGATCTGTGTCCGGGGGATTGGGTGAAGGCTTTACCATTTGCGGGATCCTCAATGGAGTGCCGGCCCTCTTGCTGCTAAACGAAAAGGGAGGCAGCTGTACGCAGGTTAGCAGACCGGGGATCCAGCAAACCGGCGCGCTCTAAGGCGCCCTGCGCACAGCTACCATCGAGTGCAGGCAATGCCTGACTGAAAGAGCTTGTGCACTTCACCGGAAAACCACGAGCTGCTAAACCCGATCACCGATGGGCAGTGACGGGAATCAAGTTACCGAGCGGGGCAGAGACGCACAAGCCGGCGAATTCTGGCGTAACCGTAGGCAACGGCGCAAGGTTTTGTGGCTTTCAGGAAGTAAGCAGTAGGGCGCTTAAACACGCGCCTGCCGCGGATGTTTAATTCGAGTGAGCGAACATTGCTGCACGCCTGATTTCTGCACTCGGCCGG
>DQGF01000442.1:3426-4019 GCA_003525045.1 Pseudomonas sp.
TGCACTCGGCCGGCACCACTTGACAGGTATCCGGCGTGCTACCGGATCGCTCTCAAATTCGCAGACACGTCTGAATGACAGCTTCTGGCCGGAATGGCGAGCTACTCAGGGCTTGCCGGGGTTCAAAGTCGAGCAACCCGTGAAGAACCAAAAAAAAGCCCCGCACTTCAACCGAAGGCGGGGCTTTTGATCTGGCTGGCGTCACTTCACATTGGTTACATCGCGGAATGGAAAATCTGCTCGATCTCGTCCTGATTGGCAGGACGCGGATTGGTAAAGCCGCAGGCATCCTTCATGGCATTGGTTGCCAGGATCGGGATATCGTCGGCCTTGGCGCCCAGTTCGGCGAGGCCGCTCGGGATACCGACATCCGAAGACAGTTTACGGATGGCGGTGATGGCCGCGGCGGCGCCTTTTTCCGTATCCAGATACTGGGTGTCGACACCCATTGCGTTGGCAATGTCTTTAAACCGGGCCGGGCATACGCTGGCGTTGAAACTGGCGACATGGGGCAGCAGGATCGCATTACAGACGCCGTGGGGCAGGTCGTAGAACCCACCCAGTTGGTGCGCCATGGCGTGGACATAGCCCAG
>DQGF01000442.1:4336-4560 GCA_003525045.1 Pseudomonas sp.
GCGTGGACATAGCCCAGCGAAGCATTGTTGAAGGCCATGCCGGCAAGAAACTGCGCGTAGGCCATATTTTCCCGGGCGGTCATGTCGTCACCCTGGGCAACGGCAGTGCGCAGGTTGGCCGAGATCAATTCTACGGCCTTGAGTGCACAGGCATCGGTGATCGGTGTTGCCGCAGTCGACACGTAGGCTTCGATAGCGTGGGTCAGCGCGTCCATGCCGGTGGC
>DQGF01000067.1:0-343 GCA_003525045.1 Pseudomonas sp.
GGAACCCCGATCGCGACGGGGGCCGGCCGGCCCAGGGAGAGGAAAAAGCCGTGACAGGACAACGGATAACGTTCGGCCAATGCCCGCAATGCCGCGCCATGGGCGCCGCCGATGCCGATCCAGTTCTCCGGCGCGACTTCCAGAAAGTCGAAATCGCCCAGCGGGGCTGCCTGGAGGTCTTTCATTAAGCCGCGACGCAGGCCGAGCCCGACGCTGGCCTTCGTTGAAGTGAGGGGGGTCTGCATGATGTCGATCTCAAGAGTTGCCAGAACGGAATCACAGTTAATCGCGGGGGTGTATCGGGTCTGTGTTCGGCGGTGGCCTGGAGTTGGGGTACTGTATC
>DQGF01000067.1:641-2095 GCA_003525045.1 Pseudomonas sp.
TACTGTATCGAGGAAGGGGTTGGATACAGTGGGATACACGCGGTACCACCGGAGACGGGGCGCCACGGTGTCGGTTGGTCAAGCAAACATCCCCGCCCCACCACCGCTCCCACAGGGGGCCGGTGTGGGTCAGGGAGATTTGGCTCGCAGGCGCTTTCGTCACTCCAGCCAGCAGTGCACGGCCCCCGGACTAGACTTAATGCACGCAGGACATACTCGATGTCCTGATCATTCCCACGACCACCGCCCAGGGCTGAATTCCTCGAAAAACCGCGCCTCTGGACCCTGATCCTGCCAAAGGAGCACACGTGATGGACGAGGCCAGACTCAATGATTTCATGGGTAAACTGGTGAACGACATGGGCGGCGCGGCGATGCTTGCCAATGTCATCCTCGGCGAAGAGCTCGGGCTGTACCGGGCCATGGCCGACAGTCAGCCGATCACCCCTGAAACACTCGCCGAAAAGACCGGCTGCAATACCCGCCTGCTGCGCGAATGGCTCAGTGCCCACGCCGCCTCCGGTTACATGGAACACCGCGACGGCCAGTTCCGCCTGCCCGAAGAGCAAGCCATGGCATTGGCGAACGAAAACTCGCCGGTCTATATAGCGGGCGGTATCGGGGTGGTCGCGTCGTTTTTCCATGACAAGGACAAACTGGTCAAGGCGATGCGCGGCGACGGTGCCCTGCCTTGGGGTGATCACCATCCGTGCATGTTCAGCGGCACGGAGCGGTTCTTCCGGCCAGGGTATAAAGCGCATCTGGTCGCCGAATGGCTGCCGGCACTCGAAGGGGTGATGGCCAAACTGGAGGCTGGCGCCAAGGTGGCGGACATTGGCTGCGGTCATGGCGCATCGACAGTGATCATGGCCCAGGCGTTCCCGGATTCGCGGTTCGTCGGTTTCGACTACCACGCGCCCTCCGTCACCGTCGCCACCCAGCGCGCGGAAGAAGGTGGCGTGTCCGGGCGTGCGCGGTTCTTCCAGGGCACGGCAAAAAGCTACCCCGGCAGTGACTATGACCTGGTCTGCTACTTCGACTGCCTGCATGACATGGGCGACCCGGTGGGCGCAGCACGGCACGCCTATGAGTCACTGAAACCGGACGGCACAGTGCTGCTGGTGGAACCGTTCGCCAACGACTCGCTCGACGACAACGTCACCCCGGTTGGCCGCCTGTTCTACGCCGCCTCGACCTTCATCTGCACGCCAAACTCGCTGTCCCAGGAAGTCGGCCTCGGGCTCGGCGCCCAGGCGGGCGAGGCGCGGTTGCGCAAAGTGTTCACCGAGGCGGGATTCAAGACGTTCCGTCGGGCCACGGAAACGCCGTTCAACCTGATTCTGGAGGCGCGTAAATAAATCCGGCCATTCCCCCTGTAGGAGCGAGCTTGCTCGCGAAAAACCTGAGAACGCCGCGTGCATTCAGACAGGCAGCGTTTTCGTTGACGACCTTCG
>DQGF01000067.1:2417-3155 GCA_003525045.1 Pseudomonas sp.
GCGAGCAAGCTTGCTCCTACAGGTCCTCCGGAGTGTTGAACATGTTCGAAAGCCGCCTCCGCGAACAACTCGACCGGCTCCAGCAGCTGATGGCCGATCAACCGTTTGTGGTCCTGACCGGTGCCGGCATCAGCACCCCGTCGGGCATTCCGGATTACCGCGACAACCAGGGCGTGCGCCGTGGCCGGCAACCGATGATGTACCAGGAATTCCTCTCGGCCCCTGAATCCCGCCGTCGCTATTGGGCGCGGGCGATGCTTGGCTGGCCGCGGGTGCGCCAGGCCCGACCGAACGTGGCCCACGAAGCCTTGGCCGGTTTGCAAAGCTCGCGGCAGATCAGCGGGCTGATCACCCAGAACGTCGACACCTTGCACGACCAGGCCGGCAGCCATGACGTGATTGAACTCCACGGCAGCCTGCATCGGGTGCTGTGCCTGGATTGCGGCCAACGCAGCGAGCGGGATTCGATCCAGCAATGGATGGAAGCGCAGAATCCTTACCTGGCCGGGGTGGACGCCGTGCAAGCCCCGGATGGCGACACCCTGCTCGACGCCGCGTTCGAGGCGCGCTTTCAAGTGCCGCATTGCCCGTATTGCGCGGGGGAGCGGATGAAGCCGGATGTGGTGTTTTTTGGTGAGAACGTGGCGCAACAGACGGCGGCCAGGGCCATGGCGGCGGTCGAAAAGGCCGCAGGGTTGCTGGTGGTCGGGTCTTCGTTGATGGCGTACTCGGCGTTTT
>DQGF01000067.1:3450-3663 GCA_003525045.1 Pseudomonas sp.
ATCTTCGTTGATGGCGTATTCGGCGTTTCGGTTGTGCCGGGCGGTGGCGGATCAGGGCAAGCCGTTGATTGCGATCAACCTGGGCAAGACTCGGGCGGATGAGATGCTGGATTTGAAGATTGAGGGGTCGTGTGAACGGTTGCTTCCATTACTGGCTCAGCAACTGACCCATTAACAACTGACGAAACCCTATCCCTGTGGGAGCGAGCCTGC
>DQGF01000218.1 GCA_003525045.1 Pseudomonas sp.
AGCCAACATCGATGTTGAATGTTATGGCCTCATCGCGAGCAGGCTCGCTCCCACAGGGGGGCTTTTATGTTGGGAAGATCGCGTCAGCCAGCAAGCTACGCTCTTTCCAGCATTTCAATCAAACGTTCTGGCCAGACCGTTTCGCGGGTTTCCTGCAGTTCTGCCACTGACCACCATTTGTGCTCGGTCATCACCCGCGCTTCATCGGCTGTCCAGCCGTCACGCGTCAGCTGTTCACCGTCTGCCCGAACAACGAAATAGCGCTCCACGGACAAGACCGTTTCACCGCTGGGCAACATCATCGAAAAGTCGCGCTCGGCCACGCTGGCGCCTACCGTGTCTACGTGCAGACCCGTTTCTTCCAACAGTTCTCGAACTGCGGCCGTTTCGAAGTTTTCACCTTCCTCGAGTCCGCCGCCCGGTGTCGCCCAATAGTCGCGTCCGTCCAGGGCATCTCCCTTGTGCTGGAAGCGAAAGAGCAAAACCTCATTCAAGGAATTGATGACGAGAAGCCTGGCGGCATTGCGTTGGCGCATCGGTTTTTCTATCCATAGGTTAACTACCGTAGGCAGCCCGGTAGCTATGTGTCGCGAGGGGAATTGTCTGTGGCAAGGGAGCTTGCTTCCTCGCCACAGTGTTTACTTGAGCAGTGTTACGCAACCACCTGATAACACGGCACATACGCCGCGCCACCCGGTAATTTCATCCGGTGCTGGGCGACGAAGGCCTTGAGCAGTTGATCGAGCGGCTGCATGACCGCCGCATCGCCACGGATCTGATACGGCCCATGTTCTTCGATCAGGCGGATGCCCTTGTCCTTGACGTTGCCAGCGACGATGCCGGAGAACGCCCGGCGCAGGTTGGCGGCCAGTTCGTGGGCCGGCAGGTTGCGGCTCAGTTTCAGGTTGGCCATGTTTTCGTGGGTCGGGTCGAACGGACGCTGGAAGCCTTCGTCGATCTTCAGCAGCCAGTTGAAATGGAAGGCGTCGTTACGCTCGCGGCGGAACTGTTTCACCGCTTTGAGGCCCTGGGTCATCTGCCGCGCCACTTCAGCCGGATCGTCGATGATGATCTCGTAATGTTGCTTGGCGCCTTCACCCAGCGTGGCGCCGACGAACGCGTCCAGTTGTTCCAGGTACGGCGCCGCGTGTTTCGGCCCGGTGAGGATGACCGGGAAGGGCAGGCCCGCGTTGTCCGGGTGCATCAGGATGCCGAGCAGGTACAGGAATTCTTCGGCGGTGCCGGCGCCGCCGGGGAAAATGATGATGCCGTGGCCGACGCGGACGAAGGCTTCCAGGCGCTTTTCGATGTCCGGCAGGATCACCAGTTCGTTGACGATCGGGTTCGGCGCTTCCGCGGCGATGATGCCGGGTTCGGTCAGGCCCAGATATCGTCCGCCATGGATGCGTTGCTTGGCGTGGGCGATGGTCGCGCCTTTCATCGGGCCTTTCATCACGCCGGGGCCGCAACCGGTGCAGATGTCCAGGCTGCGCAGGCCCAGCTCATGGCCGACTTCCTTGGTGTATTTGTATTCTTCGGTGTTGATCGAGTGGCCGCCCCAGCACACCACGATCTTCGGCTCGATGCCGGGGCGCAGGGTGCGGGCGTTGCGCAGCAGGTGGAATACGTAGTCGCTGATGCCCTGGGAGGTGCTCAGGTCGATGCGCTGGGCGTCGAGTTCATTTTCGGTGTAGACGATGTCGCGTAGGGCGCTGAAGAGCATTTCCCGGGTGCTGGCGATCATTTCGCCGTCGACGAAGGCGTTGGCCGGAGCGTTCAGCAGTTCGAGGCGAACGCCACGGTCCTGCTGGTGAATGCGGATTTCGAAGTCCTTGTAGGCTTCGAGGATGGTCTTGGCGTTATCAACATGGGCGCCGGTATTGAGGATGGCCAGGGCGCACTGGCGGAAGAGGGTATAGGTGCTGCCGGATCCGGCTTCGCTCAGTTGCTGTACTTCACGTTGAGAAAGGGTTTCCAGGCTGCCTTTAGGGCTCACCGAAGCGTTGATTACATGTCGTTGGGTCATTCAATGATCCTTAAAACGATGTCATTACGCCCAGGGAGGGCAAATGACATCCGAAGAGTATGCATCCATAAAAGAAGATGGCACGAACTGCGCTGGTTCGCCATTTTCCCGTTTGAAGATAAAAAGATGAAAAGAAGTCCCAGCATAGCTAAATCCCTCGCAGAGGCGATAATGCTCCGCACACTTTTTGCCCATGCCCGAAGGAAACCCGACGCAATGTTCGAAATCCAGCCGAAGAACGCCGAAACCTATCGACGGCAGACACGCCGCAGTACGGTGATCATTGCCTTGATTTTCCTGGCGCTGGCGATGGTGCTGTCCACTGCGGCGGTGGCGCTGTTCGGCGAGCCCGGTGGGGACAACCTGCGTTTCAATGTCGGGGGCGTATTTGTGGCGGTGCTGCTGATGGTCGCGTTGATGCGCAGCCTGTTCTGGACTCAGGAATGGATGGCACCGGCCGTCTATGGCTGGCAGCTCAAACGCAGCCTGATGAGCATCACCAACGTCATGCATCAGGTCACGGCCGCGGTGGAAAAGGGTGATCCGAGCGCGGTAAAGCTACTGCGCTTTTATCATCTGGGGTTAAGCCAGATGCACGAGCTGGACGGCAATTCCAGTGATCACAGTCAGTTGACTCGTGAAATGGATCAACACAAGGCGCGGATGGAGGCGCTGGGCATCGATACCGAACAGACGCAGTTGAATCCGGCCTGGATCGAGACGGTGAAGCGGGCATCGAAGTAAACTAGGGCCCCGGCGACATCCGTACCCTAGCGGACAGAGCAATCGGTTAAAACAACGGCGACCGGGATGGGTCGCCGCTTCATCAGGATTCAGGGAGCGTCATGGGTCATCCGTCCGTCAACGATAGAATTGAACAGTCGCGCCACGGCGTTTCCTTGGTTCCCGAGCAGGCCGTCGCCCGACTCAAGGTTCGCTCCGTTGTGTTTCTGCTGGTCGCGGTGTGCCTGTCCATGACGGCCATCGTGATCTGGGAAGTCTGGAACTCGCGCCAGTACCATCTGCATGACAAGGAAGTGGCGATGTCCAACCTTGCGCAGACCCTGGCCTCGCAAGCGCAGGCCGCGATCAAGCAGTCCGACACGCTGCTGTTCACCATAGTGGATCGCCTCGAAAACGACGGTATCGACCAGGCCCGGCTGTCCGGGCTGGAGCGCTTGCTCAGGGCTCAGCGCAGTGAGCTGGGCCAGCTCCATGGCTTGTTCGTTTATGACGAAAAAGGTCAGTGGATCGCCAATTCCAATGGCGCCACCGTGCCCAATGCGAACAACGCCGACCGCGGATATTTCATCTTCCATCGTGATCATCCCGATCGTGGGCCGCACATCGGCCCGTCGATCAAGAGCCGTTCCAGCGGTGAATGGATCATGACGGTGTCGCGCCGCATCAATCATCCGGATGGCAGCTTTGCCGGCGTGGCGCTGGCAACGATCTATCTCAGCCACTTCCTTGCGCTCTACAACAGCATCGACATGGGCAGTAACGGCGTGATCAACCTGATCGCCGATGACGCCAGCATCGTCGTCCGCCGGCCGTTCAAGGAAGCTGAAATCGGCACCAGCGTCGCCAAGGGCCCGCTGTTCATGCAACTGTTGCCCAAGGGCGACTCAGGCACCGCAACGGTGCCGTCCTATATCGATGGTATCGAGCGGGTCGTCGGATTTCGCAGGGTCGAAGGTTATCCGCTGATCATCTTTGCCGCGCTGAATAAAGAAGAAGTGCTGGCAGGTTGGCGTGAGCAGGCGCTGCTGAGTGCCAGCATCGTTTCGTTATTCCTCGGGTTTCTGGGCGTGTTCGGTTATCGCCTCATCCGCCTCATGAGGCAGCAGAATCACGTTCAGAGCGTATTGCTGGATGCCCAGGAAAAGCTGATCGAGGTCAACCGCAGTCTGGAGTTGCTGGCGCTGGAGGATGCGCTGACCGGGCTGTCCAACCGGCGTCAGTTCGATTTGTTCATTCTTGCCGAAATGGGTCGGGCCAGGCGCAACCAGACCCACCTCGCACTGCTGATGATCGATGTCGATCACTTCAAGAGCTTTAATGACCTGTACGGCCATGTCGCCGGCGATGAGAGTTTGCGCAACATCAGCACGATCATCAGCGACAACATCAAGCGTCCCGGCGACCTCGCAGCGCGTTATGGCGGTGAAGAGTTTACGGTGGTGTTACCCGGAACCGACTATGTGGGGGCGTTTCTGGTGGCGGAAAAAATCCGTCGCGCGGTGCAGCAGGCCGGCATCACACACAGTAAGGGCGTAGAGGGCACGGTCACCGTCAGCCTGGGGGTCTGCGGCTACAACCCGGCCTCGCAGGACAAGCCCAATGATCTGGTCAGCGCGGCGGACAAGGCGCTCTATGTTGCCAAGGCCAGCGGGCGGAACATGAGCGTCATTGCCAACTGAATGTCCGTCACGGTGGGCGAAGATTTCGCTGATCTTGGCGTCAGGATGCCCGACGCAATTTCCAGAGTCTGATCAGCCGAAGATAGACCAGCACGTTGATCACCAGCACCACACTGCCCAAGCCCAGCTGAATCGCCGGGGTCAGGCCAGCCGGATAAATGATCGGCCACACATAATGTTCGATGAAACCGCCACCATAGCCGGTCTGCCCGGCCCCGTGGCGCATGAGGTTTTCCCAATCGGTCAGCGGGCAGGGCAGGTGCAGGACTTCCACCGAAACGCCCCAGATGGCGCAAGGCAGGTGCCACCAGATCAGGTGGCGCCATTTGAGCACCAGCAGCCCGCCGAACAGCACGAACAGAATGAACAGCAGGTGAAACAGAACCAGCCCGTCGGCGGCGATTCGGTAAAGCATGTCGACACCCTGACGCGTTATGCCAAGGGCTCCATGGTACTCGGGCGGGGGGCGGATGCGGAAAATCTGCGCCGGTTGCGCGCAAATGCGCAAGATTGTTAAAGCCATCAAACGCGAGTGCTGGCACAGTCTGAGGTCTTTCCCTGATTGCAGAGCGTTATGTCCCATTCACTCATGCCGCGCAGCGCCTTTCTTCGCGGTGCCGCGGCGATCATGCCGTTATCCCTGGCGACCGCGCCCTGGGGTCTGTTGGCCGGTTCCATGGCGATCGAGGCCAATCTAACGCCCCTGCAGGGCCAGGGCCTGTCGAGCATCGTGTTTGCCGGTGCAGCGCAACTGGTGGCCATCGGCATGCTCAAGGGCGGTGCCGGAATCTTCTCGATTCTGCTGACCACCCTGCTGCTGACCTCCCAACATTTGCTCTACGGCATGAGTATGCGTTCGGTGATTTCGCCGTTGCCCGGTCGCTGGCGGGTGGGGTTGGGCTTTTTGCTCACCGACGAGTTGTTCGCCCTGACCAGCCAGTTCGACAAACAGCAGTTCAACCGCTGGTACGCCCTGGGCGTTGGGTTGACGTTTTACATCGCCTGGAACCTCTTCACCCTGGCCGGCATCGTGCTCGGTAGCAGCATTCCCGGCCTGGAGCATCTGGGGCTGGACTTCTCCATCGCTGCGACCTTTATCGCCCTGATCACGCCGGTGGTGCGCAACGTGCCGACCGTGGTGTGCGTGGCGGTTTCGTTGTTCTGTTCGGTGCTGTTCAGCTATTGGCAATGGGGTTCGGCGCTGGTGCTGTCGGGGTTGGCGGGTATGACGGCGGGCTTTGTCTGCAACAAATTCTATGGTGGACGCACATGATGGTCTGGGCGGTTATTGTCGGCATGGGGATTCTGGTGTTCCTCAATCGCTACGTGTTTCTCGAACCCCGGCTGCCGCTGCGCTTGAGCAGCAATGCTCGGCAGTTCCTCGGTTTTGCGGTGCCAGGCATGCTGACCGCGATCTGCGGGCCGATCGTGTTCATGCCGGACAAACAGTTGAACCTGCAGTGGGACAATCCCTATCTGATCAGTTCGCTGGTGGCGGTGGGCCTGGTGGTCTACACCCGTAACACGCTGCTCAGCATGCTGTTGAGCATGGGCTTTTTCTTTTTGCTGCGCTGGTGGCTCTGAGCCGGGTACTGGAATCTGTTCTACGCTTAATGTTGATGACCGATCCCTTCAGGAAGAGAGGTGAGCATGGCAACTGAACCAAAGCGTCCGAATCCGGATGATGAAGACATGGATGAACCGACGGAAGAAGAGCTCGAGCAGCAGCGGCGTTCGATGCCGGACTGGAAGCATCCCGACGACGGCAAAGAGCTGTCGGAACGTGACCAGGAACGTCCATTGAAGCCCTGACCAGAAATCAAAATCAAAAGATCGTCCGAACGCGGCCGAACCTTCGGCAGCTCCTACTCCGGTTCCTGGAGCTGCCGAAGGCTGCGATCTTCCGCAATGCCGGGCAGCGTCGGAACCAAACTCTGTGTACCCTGATCCAACCTGCGCCCGCACAGACGTGTGGGCGCAACGGTCTGGCTCAAGGCAAAACATGAAACAGCTGGTCAAGGTTCTATCGGCGTTCGCCATCGCAGTCGGTCTGCTGGGGTGCATCGCTTCTCCCATCGAAATGACGCCGCAGACCGAGCAACGTCTGCGCGCGCAAGCTCCGATCCGTTTTCTGCTGACCTTCGACGACGGTCCCAGCGCATCCAGCTTCTGGAATCCAACCGTTACCGTGCTCGACAGCCTGGCGTGCAATCCGCTGCAACCGGACATCAAGGCCGTGTTCTTCGTCCAGACCCGCGCCTCACGGGCCGGCGGCAGCGAGTTGGGGCGCCAGATCATGCATCGCGAACAGGCCGAAGGGCACATTCTGGGCTTTCACACTGCCACGCCCGGGCACAGCAATCACCGCTCCCTGGACGCGGAAGAACTGCAGCAGTCGCTCAGCAACGGCAGCGCCGACATTGCCGCGATCGCCGGAACGCCGCCGACCCTGTTACGTCCGCCGTTCTGGAGCTACGACCAACGCACCTTTGCCGCTTATCGGCAACACGGCCTGCATCTGCTGCTCACCGACCTGAGCGCCAATGACGGCAAGATCTGGGGATTCAACGCCAGCCCCCGTCGACGGGCCAACATGCTGCGGCAACTGTCCGAAGTCCGCGAACGCATCGCGCGAGGCGAGCTGCCGACGGTGGATGGTGTGATTCCGGTGGTGGTGACTTTCCACGATCTTAATCGTTACACCGCGCGGCATACCCGGGAGTACCTGCAAATCCTCCTCGACAGCGCCAGCGCAACCGGGGTGAAGTTGGCAGAGAAGCCGTTTTACGACGATACGGCAGCCCTGCAGCGGGCCGCCATGGCGCGCACCGTTCGCGACAGTTCAGAGGCGGTCAAACTGCCGGGAATCTGGAATTGGCTCTGGAACGGCGAATCCCATTGAAATCTCGCCACAGGTCCTCATTGTTCGTTCGATTTGCTTAGTCTCGCGGCAGCAACTCATCAATCATCCGCAAACAATGATTCAACCCTGGCGAGACATCACCCACGCGTCGGCTGAGGATGATCGGCGAGGTGGCGTTGTCTTCCAGCAGTGCGGTGAAACCGATGTCGTCGCGGTGCAGTAATTGCACCGAGGCCGGCACCAGCGTGACCCCGATGCCTGCGCCCACCAACCCGATGGCGGTTTGCAGTTCATTGGTCCATTGCGCCACGTGGATGCTCACGCCATAGGATTCGAACAAGGCAATCACCTGGTCGGCGTAGCTCGGCCGCGGGTTGCCGGGGTATAGCACGAAGGGCTCTTTCGCCAATTCGCGCAGGCTGATAGGCCCGGCCAGCAACGGGTGACCGGCGGGCAGGGCGGCGACCAGGCGGTCTTCGGTCAGCACGGTCTGGATGATGGCCGGGTCGTCGATACGGATCCGGCCGAAGCCGATATCGATACGCCCGGCCTTGAGCGCCTGCACCTGTTGCAGGGTGGTCATTTCCGAAAGCCCGAGCTCAAGCTCCAGGGTCTCGCCGCTGCGCAAGCGGCGAATCAGTTCCGGCAATACGCCGTAGAGGGTCGATGGCGCAAAGCCGATCCCCAGCCAGGTCTTTTCGCCCAAGCCGATCCGTCGCGTGTTGTCGCACACTTTTCCCAGCTGTTCGAGCAGGGCGCTGGAGTGCTCATGGAAAAATCGCCCGGCGTCGGTCAGCTTCAGTGGCCGCCCACGTTCCAGCAATATGACCCCCAGTTCGTCTTCCAGTTGCTGGATCTGTCGACTCAGCGGTGGCTGGGCGATGTGCAGCAGTTCGGCGGCACGGGTGAAGTTGAGGGTTTTGGCCAACACCTGAAAGTAACGCAGGTGACGCAATTCCATGGAGCCTCCCAAATACTGAGTGGTTAAATACCTTTAAGGTATCAAGCCAGACCAATTCTATATTGGCCGCCCGGAAAAAGCCGTACGAAAATCCAGATCAGAACTTCAAGAACCTGACGGGTATCGATATGCTTGCAACAGCCATTGAATCGATCGAGACGATCATCGTCGATCTGCCGACCATCCGCCCGCACAAGCTGGCGATGCACACCATGCAGAACCAGACCCTGGTGATCATTCGTGTGCGCTGCGCCGACGGCATTGAAGGCATCGGCGAATCGACCACCATCGGCGGCCTGGCTTACGGCAACGAAAGCCCTGAAAGCATCAAGACCAACATCGACCGACATTTTGCACCACTGTTGCTGGGCCAGGACGGTAGCAACGTGAACGCCGCGATGTTGCGTCTGGAACGCAGCATTCGTGGCAACACCTTCGCCAAGTCCGGTATCGAAACCGCTTTGCTCGATGCCCAAGGCAAGCGCCTTGGTCTGCCGGTCAGCGAATTGCTCGGCGGCCGCGTTCGCGATGCCTTGCCAGTGGCATGGACCCTGGCCAGTGGCGACACTGCCAAGGACATCGCCGAAGCGGAACAAATGCTCGACCTGCGCCGCCATCGGATCTTCAAGCTGAAGATCGGTGCCGGTGAGGTCAATCGCGACCTGGGCCACGTCATCGCCATCAAGAAAGCTCTGGGCGATCGCGCCAGCGTGCGTGTCGATGTCAATCAGGCCTGGGATGAGGCGGTCGCACTGCGCGCCTGTCGCGTACTCGGTACCAATGGCATTGACCTGATCGAACAGCCGATCTCGCGCAACAACCGCGCCGGCATGGCGCGCTTGAACGCCATGAGCCCAGCGCCGATCATGGCCGATGAGTCTATCGAATGCGTTGAAGATGCTTTCAATCTGGCGCGCGAAGGCGCGGCTTCGGTGTTCGCCCTGAAGATTGCCAAGAATGGCGGCCCTCGCGCCGTGTTGCGCACCGCGGCTATTGCCGAAGCGGCCGGTATCGGCCTGTATGGTGGCACCATGCTCGAAGGTGGCGTCGGCACCCTGGCCTCGGCCCATGCCTTTCTCACCTTGAACAAACTGGCCTGGGATACCGAGCTGTTCGGTCCATTGCTGCTGACCGAGGACATTCTCGGCGAGCCGCTGGTCTATCGCGATTTCGAGCTGCACGTGCCCAAAACACCGGGCCTGGGCCTGAACTTGGATGAAGAGCGCCTGGCGTTTTTCCGTCGCGACAAATCATCCACTGTCCTTCATCACGCCTGAGGAATGCATCATGCTGTTCCACGTAAAAATGACCGTGAACCTGCCGGTCGACATGAATCCCGAAGCCGCCGCCAAGCTCAAGGCTGACGAAAAAGCCCTGGCCCACCGCCTGCAAGAGCAGGGCAAGTGGCGGCACCTGTGGCGCATCGCCGGGCTGTATGCCAATTACAGCGTGTTCGATGTCGACAGCGTTCAAGAGCTGCACGACCTGCTGATGCAACTGCCGCTGTACCCGTATATGGCGATCGAAGTCACCGCGATGTGCCGGCATCCTTCGTCGATCCGCGAGGATGACCGCTGAACCCAGCCTGTTCAGTTCGTTAGCTTATAATTACAAGATGAGGAACCACCATGAACGTCAAAATTTCCCACACTGCCAGTGCCCAGAAGTTTCTCGAAGAGGCCAGCGGCCTGTTCAACGAAGCCGGTAATCCACGGGTCAAAGCCCTGGTCTACCGCATTCTGCGTGACTCGGTGAATATCATCGAAGACCTGGCCGTGACCCCGGAAGAGTTCTGGAAAGCCGTCAACTACCTCAACGTGCTGGGTGCGCGTCAGGAGGCAGGATTGCTGATGGCCGGGATCGGTCTCGAACACTATCTCGACCTGCTGATGGACGCCGAAGACGAGCAGGCCGGCAAGGCTGGCGGCACCCCGCGGACCATCGAAGGGCCGCTGTATGTGGCCGGTGCGCCGCTGTCGAATTTCGAAGCGCGGCTGGATGACGGCCTCGATCCGGGTGTCGTGCTGTTCATGCAGGGCCAGGTCAAGAACACGGCCGGCGAACCTCTGGCCGGCGCGGTAGTGGATGTCTGGCAAGCCAACACCGGCGGCACCTATTCCTACTTTGATAGCACTCAGTCGGAATTCAACCTGCGTCGGCGCATCGTCACCGATGCCGAGGGTCGTTATCGTTTCCGCAGCATCGTGCCATCGGGCTACGGCTGCCCGCCGGACGGTCCGACCCAACAGCTGCTCGATCAACTGGGCCGTCATGGTCAACGCCCGGCGCATATCCACTTCTTCATTTCCGCGGCGGATCACCGCCACCTGACCACCCAGATCAACCTCGACGGCGATCAATACCTGCACGATGATTTTGCCTACGCCACTCGGGATGAGCTGATCGCCAAAATCACCTTCAGCGACGATCAAGAGCGTGCTGCAGCCCATGGCGTGAGCGGTCGTTTTGCCGAAATCGACTTCGATTTCACCTTGCAGTCGTCCGCACAACCCGATGAACAGCAGCGTCACGAGCGGGTTCGCGCACTCGAGGACTGATATCCTCAAGCAACGGAACCGGGCCACGAGATAACCTGTGGGAGCGGGCTTGCTCGCGAAAGCGGTGTGTCAAACAACATCAACGTTGACTGATGCACCGCTTTCGCGAG
>DQGF01000317.1:0-3528 GCA_003525045.1 Pseudomonas sp.
ATCGGGTTGGTGTCGGTTTCGGTGAAATATTCGCCAATCAGGAAGGTTGTCGCCTGCCAGGTGGTCATCAACATGCCCAATTGCTGCACGAACTGCGGCAGGTTGTTGTTGGGGTTGTCCTGGGTCTGGCTGGCCAGCACCACCGAACGGAACGAGTCGACAAACACCAGCGCCGGGGAATGAGCCTCTACTTCGCTGACGATGCGCCGCAGCACTTCGTCCAGATTCCCAGCCAAGGTATCGTCGGCCAGATTGACATAGCGGATCGACTGATTGATCGCTTCGCTGTCGAAAAAATCAAATTGCTGCTGATAACGCAGCATCTTCAGCGGTGGCTCACCGAGCACGGTAAAGAACAGCGCCGGGCGCTCGGGCGTTGCCAGGGCAAACATCATCTGGTGAGCAAGGGTGGTCTTGCCGCAGCCGGGAGGGCCCGCGATCAGGTTGAACGAAAACTCCGGTAAACCTCCGCCCAGCACCTCGTCCAGTCCTGGCACGCCGGTGGCCAGGCGGTTGATAGTCACTTTGGTACTCATGGCGAAGTTTCCTGCGAAAGGGTGTCGCTCAAAGAAGGTTCCCACACGCCACGAAGCAAACGTGCGGTGAGCGAGGGCCCGATCAGTGTGGTCAGCAGCTGGTAGAAAGTAGTCAGCAACACTTCACCGAAAAACAATGCATCGGCTTCGCTTTGCTCAACGAGTACGGACTTGAGGGCAGTCAGATCCAGGGAGGCCTGCACCCTGTCATAGGTGCCGGCCAGGCGCGGATGATTGGCGGCGCACAGATGAAGGCTGCGACGATAAAGCGCGGCAACCCCTTGTTGGCCCAGGATGGGCGTGAGGGCTGCGTCCATAGCCTGCAATATTGAAGCGATCGCTTGTGCGACTGTTGCAATGTCAGCGTTGGGGCCAACGCGGTGCGTCAGAGAAGCTACGATCTGACGGCTCTCTTCGCTAAGCGTGGACATGGCTAACTGATATCTGGTGGACAGGGTTCGATGGTACACCCTATAGAGGTATTGGGAGTGATTTGCGTCAGAAGAGGGCGGTTACTGGACGATCGACTGAAGCTGAGCAGTCTAAAGGCAAAAAAAAAGCCCGCGGGGAGGGCGGGCAAACCGTAGTTTCTTGAATGAGCGAGGGCAATGTACCGGTTGCCGAGGCGCTGTGGGGTGAAGAAAAATTCATCTGCACGGCGCACCTTTGGCCGGCTCGCTCGCTCATTGGCGTTTCTGCAACTGATGTCATCGCGTGCCAGCAGATTGACGATGGCGTCGTTCGGCAGGGTATGGCTGCAACAGGTGAGTGCGAGCCTAAGGCAGATGATCCGCCGCAAAATCGGCCTCCGACCGGGCCCGCAAACGGCCTTTGCGGCAGGCTTGCTGGAATCGCTCGAAGTCTCGCTCATTCTGTTTCCTATAGCGTTGCGCATATTTGAACAGCGCATCGGCCAGCGCATCGCTCTTGCCGATGTAGCCACTGATCTGCGCGCAGTGCCCGGACGATTTGGCATGCGCGCGGGCCAGGGCACGGCCACAGATCCGCCCGTAGGCGGCGAAGGCGTCTGCGTCGAAGGTTTCCAGTTCGGCCGAGACTTTCATGTCGCGCAACTGGCGCACGTAGAAGTGTCGACCATTGGGGCCGGTGGTCCAACCGAGGAACAGGTCGCTGGCCGATTGCATCAGCCGTTGACCGTCGACCACGCGCTGACCGTTATGCCGCGCCCGCGACCTGGTCTTCACGTAACCGGCAAGCACCGAGCGCCGCGCCTCCTTGAATTGCAGGAACAACGGATACTCCTGATCATCGGTCATCAGCGCCACCAGGCAACGGGTACCGACGCTGCCCACACCCACCACTTTGAATGCCATGTCGTGCACGTGAAAGCGTGACAGCAACTCACGGCGGTCGGCTTGCAGCGTGTCGGGGTAGTCGCGCATCAAGGCGTCGTAGAGCGGTCGCCAATCCGAGAGGCGCAGCCAGTCATCGTCGGCACCCAGCAGTGTGGTGTTCTTGTGCCGGTGGAAAATTTCCGGCAAGTCATCGCGAATGATCAAACGGCCTTTTGCATCACGCTCACTGATTTTCGGCAGCAATTGGGCATGGGTACGCTGTTCGGCTTTTTCGATGGCGCGTTCAACATGTTCCAGGTTGGCTTTGCTCGCCTGCTGGCGCAGATCGTCGTAACGGATGGACTCATACCAGGTTTCCAGAGCGCTTTGTTCGGCGCACTCGAGCATGGTCTGCTGATACGCAGCGACTACTTGGCGGCAGACTGTTTCTTCGACCGAATCACCATGGCGCTGGTCGCGCGCGGCAATCAGAAAACTCGCCACCAGCCGCTTCAGATCCCACTCCCAGGGACCTGGGTGGGCCTCATCGAAATCGTTGACGCTGAACAGCAGATTGCGCTCGGGCGTGGCGAAACCGCCGAAGTTCATCAGGTGACAGTCGCCGCAGATCGTCGACACCAGGCCCATGTTCGGCGTCCCGGCCAAATCGTGCGCCTGCAACAGCGCGTTGCCGCGATAGAAGGTGAAGGGCGAAACCAGCATGCGGCCGTAGCGCAACTCAACCAGCGACCTGATCCGGCCTTCGCTCGAGGCTTTGATCAGCGGTAGTGGGTCGCGATCCATCTTTCCCATTGACGCCTGAGAATTGCGCGAGCAGTTCTTGCGCGCCTTCTTGCCTTGCTTCAAGCGATCGTTGAGGGTGGTCATGGAGGCTCGTTGGTGGGCGCTTGGGACGTTTGCGGATTGAGTGTAGAAGGGCGGCGAGACATCATTTTCGAAAAGTTGGGGGGTGGTGAAATTTTGAGGTGTAGATGTCACATTCAGCCATAAATGTCACAGTAACTGAACATGGACTATTCGCGACTGGTCTCTCGTTTTGCCAAACAAATACGTGAAAAGCGTATGAATCGGGCTATACGCAAGCCCGACTTGTGCAACAGGAATTGATTGCAAACGGCAAGACTCAACAGTAAGTTACATAAAGTGAAACCTTCTGTAGAGTCATTGAAATGCAGCCACACTCAAACTCGGTTCAGCCAATGGCGCGCCTCCTCCGAAAACTGGCTCAACTGGCCAGTGGCGAGCGCTATCTGTTTACCCCGGACGATCTCAGAGCCTTGGTGCCAGATATTTCCGAAGGCGCCTACAAAACCTTGTTGAGTCGTGCAGCCTCGGAAGGTCATCTGACGCGAGTATGCCGAGGGCTGTACCTGTTTGAGGCAGCCAAACCGTCCAGCGGGCTGGTGCTGTTTCATGCGGCTGCCAGGTTGCGTGCCATGCAGTTCAATTACATCAGTCTTGAAACGGCGTTGAGCGACTACGGAGTCATCTCGCAGATTCCCATCAACTGGATCACGCTCATGTCATCCGGACGCAGCAGCATTATTGCATGCGGTCACTGGGGCTCCATCGAATTCGTACACACCCGCCAGAAGCCTCAGGATCTTGTTGGCCAGCTTCACTATGACGCTCGTTGCAGGTTATGGCGTGCCACATCGCAGCAGACATTGCGAGAC
>DQGF01000317.1:3844-4049 GCA_003525045.1 Pseudomonas sp.
CAGACATGAAGGCGGCGAAACGAAATATGGACTTGATCGATTGGAGCGTTGCCAATGAGCTTGTTTGATGAGCTGGTAGATGAGGCATTAAAAAAGCAGCAGGATCTGGCGCCATTGCGGGTCGTGGTGGAAAAGGAGCTGCTGCACCACGACATCATGCTCGCACTGAGTACAGCGGGCATGCTGGCCAAACTGACTTTCATCG
>DQGF01000317.1:4366-4541 GCA_003525045.1 Pseudomonas sp.
CGGCACCTGTTTGCGCGCCTGCTACGGCTCTAACCGTTTGAGCGAAGACCTGGACTTTACCGGCGGTGCAGACTTCAATCGCGAGAGCCTGACCGAACTCGCCAACGTACTGATCACCACGCTAAAGACCAAATACGGCCTTGAGGTGGAAGTCGGTGAGCCCGTTCGTGAGGAG
>DQGF01000317.1:4865-5075 GCA_003525045.1 Pseudomonas sp.
GGAATGTCGATACCTGGAAGCTGAAAGTCCAAACCAGGCCCGGACGCAAAGATCTACCGGCACAGCGCATCAATATTGATGTGTGTTCTATCCCGAGTTATCAACCCCAACCGATGCAACTGCTTAACCCGTATGGGGTCGACATGGGCACGAGTGGCTTGATCCTGCTGGCAGAAACACGCGAAGAAATCTATGCCGACAAGATCGTGG
>DQGF01000317.1:5398-5561 GCA_003525045.1 Pseudomonas sp.
GTTTGCTCTGCGTCCTAACCGAATCAAGAACCGGGATCTCTGGGACATGGTTTGGCTGCGTCAGCAAGGCGTAACGCCGCAACTGGATCTGATTGGAAAGAAACTGAGTGATCATCGCTGCGAGCAGGACGAGTTCCTGAGGCTGTTCAAGGAGCGTTCAGCA
>DQGF01000399.1:0-170 GCA_003525045.1 Pseudomonas sp.
GGAAAAGCCCCGCTTTTCTTCCGAAGGCGGGGCTTTTTCAATTCTTAGACTACTCGCTTAAACGACTCCTAATTGCTCAACGATGACAGGAGTTTTCTTCACCAGCCAGCCCCAAAAAGCAGCCTGAATCCTGGCCTTCGACTCGATATTGCGAAATGGCTTCGAGAACT
>DQGF01000399.1:493-2501 GCA_003525045.1 Pseudomonas sp.
ATGGCTTCGAGAACTGGCTTGCTCTCCACATCATTGCTACGCAATTTGATCTTGCCTTGGCGCTGTGCAGTCATATCGTCAACACCCTGCATCAACGCTGCAAACAATTTGCGCTTTGTCATGAGCTACCTCGTGGTTGCGCGCTGCTCAGCCTCGTAATGCCGAGTCTGGAAAGGCATGAGGGTTTGAACCCTCAGGCCAAGGCCTTCACTCAACCCCCAAGAAACGGCGAGCTCATCACGGCGTCGGCGAAGCGGTGCAACGGCTTGTGGCGTCATCCCTTGCCTGAAAGCCGAATGCGTAAAAAGCTCGAGAACATTGAGTGTTTCCGATACGCGCAGATCAGAAACGCAGGCAAAGCGAGTAAATCGTTCGAGCAGATAGCCTGCGCGTCGAACCTCCACTTCATCGGAATGGCAGCTCAGAAAGGCTGTCACTTCGCTATCAAGGTTAGAATTCGAGTACTAAACAGCTTTGGCGGCGCTCACAAGCGCAGCTTCATCTGCTTGATTTAAAGGGTTTTTGACCAATGTGTCCAACGCGGATGAGAGGACGTGGCCGCTAAGGGGCTTCGTCATCTGAACTCTCCAGATAGTCATGCAAAATATGGGTGAGAACCGAGATTGGCGGCTCTTTATTGCCAACANNGACACACCGCCTTCGCGAGCAGGCTCGCTCCCACAGGGATTGCGGTGTCCACACGCAATCCACACGGCGAGTGATTGCTGACGGCATGACATCCCCAGCCACCAGATCGCTACAATTGCCGCTACCGACAATACACGCTAACTTCGACCCGTCGCTGCCAATTCAGCGACCAGGCCTGATAACTCGAACACGATGTAGGCACCAATCGGAGTTCTCCTTATGCATGCCAGCAATCCGTTCAAAATTTATGCTTCTGCACCACCGATCTTCCCCCGTCACCTCCCAACCACTGGAGGTGGCCAATGACCAATCCCCAAGACCTGAAAACCATCGGCCTCACTCACTTCTCCTTCCACGCCAACTAACCGCTCTTCCGCATCAACGCCGGCGTCCCGGTGATTCAAGCACTCTCCCACGCCTCCGACCTGCTCCACGTCGCCAAACTCCTCGCTTCAGACGCCGCCATGGTTCGCGAAACCGACCGGCATGCCTGGGCCTCGCATTACTTGCAGGATATGAGCAAGGCAATCATCGATGACGTGGTGAAGGTGCTCGACGCACCGTGTAACAACCGCGCGTAAACGGAAAAGCCCCGCTTTTCTTCCGGAGGCGGGGCTTTTTTGGCGGCTCTTTATTGCCAACATATACATCAATCGCCTGCAACGCCAGTCGATGGAGCTCGGTGCTCAGTATGAATCCGCTCCTGAGAAGCGCCATGATATCGTCGATGTCCTGATCGGTAGCTCTACCCAGTTTAGAGATGGCAATGTCGATCGGTGCGGCAACATGAACATGCAAAGGAGATTCGATGGGGAATTCTGTAAGAGGAAGGCTCCGCTCCCAGTAATCCTCGTGAATTGGACCAAAACTTGTGTTGTATTGAAGGTCATAGTTCAGCTCCATCAATCGACCGGAGCGCTCATCGACAAATTGCTCAGGTATTTCCGCGAGCATGGTTTGCAGGTGAAGAGCTTGCGGGACATTCGCCTCATAAACTTCGGCATCAACATCTGTGGAAACACGATGATTCAAAAGCCCTGTGGGAAATTTCTGCTGTTTACCTGCCCATTTATTGTCGTCTGTCAGCCCCCCATCGCGAGCAAGCTTGCTCCTACAGGGGTTCAGCGTCGTGCTCAGAATGCGGGGGCTGACCCCGATCTACTGTAGGAGCAAGCTTGCTCGCGAAGGCGGCAACACGGTCCACAAGAAAATCCTCAACAAAAAACCCCGCCCTTCTCTCGAAGGCGGGGTTTTTCTTTACAGCATCCGACGCTTAAGGCGCGTAAGTCAGCAACAACTCACTCGGCACCTTGAAATCCAGCGACATCATCACGCTCAACGCCGTAATGGTGAAGATCGA
>DQGF01000399.1:2892-5647 GCA_003525045.1 Pseudomonas sp.
CCAGTACATGCCCATGGCCGCGGCGACGGCGAGGTAGCTCATGCCGGCGTAGCCGCTGAAGGTCAGCATCAAGGTCGCCACGAGGAAGGCCAGGATGTAGAGCAGGATGTGCTTCTTCGCCACTTGAATCCCGCGCTTCACCGGCAGCACCGGAATCGATGCGGCCAGGTAATCGTTGAAGCGGAAGATCGCGATGGCGTAGGAATGCGGCATTTGCCACAGGCTGAACATCACCAGTAGCGTCAGTGCGGCCATATCGAAGCTGTTCGTCACCGCCACATAGCCAATCACCGGCGGCATCGCCCCCGACAGACTGCCCACCAGCGTGCCGTGAACCGACTTGCGCTTGAGGTACAGGCTGTAGAAGCCGACGTAGATGACGAAACCGATCACCGCGAACAAAGCGGCCAACGGGTTGGCCACCTTGTACAACAGTGCAACGCCGAAAACACCCAGGACGGTCGCAAAGACCAGGGCCAGTTTCAGGGAGATCAAGCCCTGGACCAGCACCCGGTTCTTGGTGCGTTCCATCTTCAGGTCGATGTCGCGGTCGATGCAGTTGTTGAACACGCAACCGGAAGCCACTACCAGGGACGTGCCGATCATGGCAGCCAGGAAAATGGCCAGATCGACATGCCCTTTGGAGGCCAGGAAAAATCCGCCTGCCACTGAAAGCACGTTACCGAAAATGATCCCCGGTTTGGTGATTTGGATAAAGTGCTTCAAGGACATCCGGACTTACCTCAGTGCGCCATCATGTTGTTGTGGATGCTGAACATGATCCACAGCGACAGGCCTACCAACAGGACGATTACCAGCGCAGCGAAGACAAACGCGATCACGTTGTTACGCTGGGCGGCGGAGCGGTCCAGGTGGAGGAAGTACACCAGGTGCACCAGCACCTGGACGACTGCGAAGATCAGTACGATCCACAGGGTCATGGCTTTCGGCAGCGACGGGTACATCACCAGGCCGAAAGGAATGACGGTCAGGATTACCGACAGGATGAAGCCGATAGCGTAGGACTTGACGCTGCCGTGGCTGGCGTCATGGGCGTCATGGGCGTGTGTGTTAGCCATTTACATAGTCCCCATCAGATAAACAACGGTGAATACGCAGATCCATACCACGTCCAGGAAGTGCCAGAACAGGCTCAGGCAGCTCAGACGGGTCTTGTTGGTCGCCGTCAGGCCGTTTTTCTGCACCTGGTACATCATGATCGCCATCCAGATCAGACCGCTGGTCACGTGCAGACCGTGGGTGCCGACCAGGGTGAAGAACCCGGACAGGAAGCCGCTGCGGCTCGGGCCGAAGCCTTCGGAGATCAGCATGTGGAACTCGTTGATCTCCATGCCGATGAAGCCGGCGCCGAACAGGAAGGTCATGCCCAGCCAGCCCAGCACTTGGTTCTTCTTGCCCTTGAACAACGCCAGCATGGCGAAGCCGTAGGTGATCGAACTGAACAGCAGCAGAGCGGTTTCGCCCAGTACGTATGGCAGCTCGAAGATGTCGTGGCCCGACGGGCCACCCGCTACGTTGTTAACCAGTACCGCGTACACCGCGAAGATCGACGCAAACAGAATGCAGTCGGTCATCAGGTAGAGCCAGAAACCGAATACGGTTATCTCGCCCGAGTCGTGGTGATGGTCATCGTGCCCATGTCCATCGACATGGGTGTGTCCAGCATTGGTCACTAAGTTCGACATGGTTTAAGCCTGTTCCAACGAGGTTTCAACACGGGTGGCGGTGGCTGGAACTTTTCCGGCCGCTACCAGACGCTTGTGCTGCTCGGCTTCGATGCGCTCGATCACGTCGACCGGCACCATATAGCCTTGATCATCACGTGCAGCGTGGATCACGAAGTACACCACGGTGCCGATCAGACCAAAGGCGGCCAGCCACCAGATGTGCCAGATCATCGCGAAACCGAACACGGTCAACAGAGCACCCATGACCACACCGGTCGCGGTGTTGTTTGGCATGTGAATCGGTTCGTAACGGGCCGGAGCCTGGTACGCAGTACCGTTTTCCTTGGCTTCGGTGAACGGGTCGATGGTTTCGGCTTTTGGCAGCACGGCAAAGTTGTAGAACGGCGGTGGCGACGAGGTCGACCATTCCAGCGTGTGGGCATTCCACGGGTCGCCGTGTCCGCACATGTTCTCTGGTTTGTTGCGATCACGCACGCTGACATACAGCTGGATCAGTTGGCAGGCGATACCGACGGCGATCATCACGGCACCGAACATGGCGACGTACAGGTACGGCACCCACTCAGGGTTGGTGGTGGCGTTCAGACGACGGGTCATGCCCATGAAGCCCAGGACATAGAGCGGCATGAACGCGACGAAGAAGCCGGTGATCCAGAACCAGAACGCTGCCTTGCCCCAGCCTTCGTGCAGCTTGAAGCCGAACGCTTTCGGGAAGAAGAACGCAAAGCCTGCGATGTAGCCGAATACCGCGCCGCCGATGATCACGTTGTGGAAGTGAGCGATCACAAACAGGCTGTTGTGCAGCACGAAGTCAGCACCCGGGATGGCCAGCAGTACGCCGGTCATGCCGCCGATGGCGAAGGTCACCATGAAGCCCAGGGTCCACAGAACCTGGCTGGTGAAACGCAGACGGCCCTGGTAGATGGTGAACAGCCAGTTGAATAGCTTCACCCCCGTCGGGATCGAAATCAGCATCGTCGCCAGACCGAAGAAGGCGTTGACGCTGGCACCCGAACCCATGGTGAAGAAGTGGTGCAGCCAGACCA
>DQGF01000316.1:0-2875 GCA_003525045.1 Pseudomonas sp.
TTCTTGCGATCGACGATGCGCACAAAACCGTCCGGGTCGATCACCGCGATGTCGCCGGACTTGAACCAGCCTTCGGCATCCAGCACTTCGGCAGTGGCTTCGGGTTTCTGCCAATACCCCTTCATGATCTGCGGGCCCTTGATGCACAGTTCGCCGCGTTCGCCCAAGGCCTGCTCGACGCCTTCATCGTTGATCACCTTCAGCGTGGTGCCCGGCACCGGCAGGCCGACCGTGCCGATGCGCGACTTGACGCCGTACGGATTGGTGCAGGCCACCGGCGAGGTTTCGGTCAGGCCGTAACCTTCGGTGATGCGGCAACCGGTCAGCTGTTCCCAGCGCTCGGCGGTGGCCTTGACCAGCGCGGTACCGCCGGAGTTGGTGAGTTTGAGGCTGGAGAAATCCAGGGTCTTGAAATCCGGATGGTCCATCAGCGCGACGAACAGCGTGTTGAGCCCCAGCAGCGCCGAAAATCGCCAGTTTTTCAGCTCCTTGATGAAGCCGCCGATGTCCCGTGGATTGGTGATCAGCACGTTGTGGTTGCCGGTCACCATCATGCACATGCAGTTCGCCGTGAAGGCATAGATATGGTAGAGCGGCAGCGGCGCGATCATCACCTCTTGCCCTTCGCGCAGCAGGGGCTGACCGTCGGTGCCGAACTGTCCCAGACATGCCCGCGCCTGTTGCATGTTGGCGACCAGGTTGCCGTGGGTCAGCATCGCCCCCTTGGCCAGGCCAGTGGTGCCGCCGGTGTATTGCAGCACGGCGATGTCGTCCAGACCGGCATTCAGCGGCTTGATGCCCAGGCCCCGGCCCAGACGCAGCGCGCTCTTGAAGGAAACCGCCTGGGGCAAGGAATAGGCCGGGACCATTTTCTTTACCTTGCTTACCAGGGTATTGACCAGCCAGCCCTTGGCCGCGGGCATCAGATCGCCCATCCTCGCTTCGATCAGGTACTGGATGTCGGTGTCGGGCAGCACTTCCTGGACTTTCTGCCCGAAGATGTTCAAGTAGACCAGTGCCCGGGCACCGGAGTCCTTGAACTGATGACGCATCTCCCGTGCGGTGTACAGCGGATTGGTGTTGACCACGATCAGACCGGCGCGTAACGCACCGAACACGGCAATCGGGTAATGCAGGACGTTGGGCATCTGCACCGCAATGCGATCCCCCGGCACCAGGTCGGTGTGGGTTTGCAGGTAACCGGCGAACGCGGCGCTGTAGCGTTCCAGTTCGGCGTAGGTCAGGGTCACGCCCATATTGCTGAATGCCGGGCGGTCAGCAAATTTCTTGCAGGAGCGCTCGAACACCTCGATCACCGACTTATAAGCCCCTTGGTCGATGTCCACGGGCACGCCGGCCGGGCGTTTGTCATTCCAGAAATCAGGTTGCATTGTTCTTGTCCTCTTTACCTGAATCTATCCGGGGCCGCTTTCTGTCGTCTGGAAACAAACAGCGAGAAGCGGAGCTTCAAGGACACTAGCAGCTATGGCGAATCAGGCAAATACGGCCAACACCGTCATAGATCGTGTGAATCTTCTTAGCGTGGTGTGGCCTGATCAGACGGCAAGCGATGGATGCGCTATACAATGCAACGACGCCCATGCCACATGCAGCCCTATGCAAAGGAATCGCCATGATCCACGACACTTTCTGGCTGACCGCGAGTGACCGCAGCCGCGTTTTCGTTAACCAGTGGCTACCGGCCGAGCCTTTGAAAGCAGTGGTCCTGTTGGCCCACGGCATGGCGGAACACAGTGCTCGCTACGCCCGTCTGGCGGAAAAATTCTGTGAGCAGGGTTACGGCGTCTATGCACCGGATCTGCGGGGACATGGCAAAACTGCTGAAAACGGGACACTGGGCCATTTCGCCGACGACGATGGCTGGTGCAAGGTAGTCGGCGATCTGGCCAGCCTCAATCAGCACATCGGCCAACACCATCCCGGCACGCCGATCGTGTTGCTCGGTCATAGCATGGGCAGCTACATCGCCCAGGCGTATCTGCTGCACCACAGCGCCAGCCTGCATGGCGCCATTCTCAGCGGTTCGAACTTCCAGCCGGTGGCGCTTTATCGCTTGGCCCGCCAGATCGCCCGTCTGGAACGGCTACGCCAGGGACCCAAGGGTCGTAGCGCCCTGATCGAATGGTTGTCATTCGGCTCGTTCAACAAGAAATTCAAACCGGCGCGCACTCCGTTCGACTGGCTCAGTCGCGATCCGGCCGAGGTCGACAAGTATGCCAACGATCCGCTTTGCGGCTTTCGCTGTACCAATCAGTTCTGGATCGATCTGCTTGGCGGCTTGCAGCAAATCAGCAAAGCGTCCAATCTCGCCCAGATCGATCCGGGCCTGCCGCTGCTGGTGATAGGCGGCGAATGTGATCCGGTGAGCGAAGGCAAGCGTCTTAGATATCTGGCTCACGCGCTGCGCGCGGCCGGCAGCCGGAACCTGCAACTGACCATTTACCCGCAGGCACGGCATGAACTGTTCAACGAGAGCAACCGCGATGAAGTGACCGCCGATGTACTGAACTGGATTGTCCAGGCGCTGAGCCATCGACGACCACCCCGAACCGAATAGCTTTTTTGTGGATTTTTTAATTCGTCACAGGAATTGAGACAGATGACCCAGGTTACCAACACCCCTTACGAAGCCCTCGAAGTCGGCCAGACCGCCAGCTACAGCAAGACGGTCGAAGAGCGCGACATTCAGTTGTTCGCCGCGATGTCCGGCGATCACAACCCGGTGCACCTGGACGCTGAATTCGCCGCCGGCACCATGTTCAAGGAGCGCATCGCCCATGGCATGTTCAGCGGCGCGCTGATCAGCGCAGCCGTCGCCTGCGAGCTGCCTGGGCCGGGGACTATTTATATCGGG
>DQGF01000316.1:3200-3453 GCA_003525045.1 Pseudomonas sp.
TATTTATATCGGCCAGCAGATGAGCTTTCAGAAACCGGTGAAAATTGGCGACACCCTGACCGTACGCCTGGAAATTCTCGAGAAATTGCCGAAATTCCGTGTGCGGATTGCCACTCGCGTGTTCAACCAGCGCGATGAGCTGGTGGTGGACGGCGAGGCGGAGATTCTGGCGCCGCGCAAGCAGCAGACCGTGACGTTGCCGACCCTGCCGGCTATCAGCATCGGCTAAAAGCGCCTTCGGCGCTATTCGCGA
>DQGF01000591.1 GCA_003525045.1 Pseudomonas sp.
CAGGCTCGCTCCCACATTTGATTCGATTCAGGAGTCGGTGACCGCTGGCCCGTTCAACGGCCTGCTTTATTACCCGGCAACCTGAGCTCCGCGCACAAACCACCGCCTTCACGGTTACTCAACGTCAACGCCCCCCCGAGTGCCAACGCCAATTGCTGGGCAATCGCCAACCCCAGCCCGGTGCCGCCGGTGCTGCGGTTGCGCGAATTTTCCACGCGGTAGAACGGCTCCATCACATGGGCCAATTCCTCTTCGGCAATCCCTGGACCACGGTCCATGACCTTCACCGACAAACTGCCGTCCGCCTTGGATTCCACCCACAACTCGGCGGCGCCGGCGAACTTCAGCGCGTTGTCCGTCAGGTTCACCAGCACCCGGCGCAGGGCATGGGGCCGGGTGTTGATCACCGCTTCGCTTTTACCGCTGAGCTGCACGTCCTTGCCCATGTCCTGATAGTCGAACACCAGGCTGTCGAGGAACGAATCCAGATCGGTGCGGCGACTCTCCTCGGTGGAACCGTGAACGCTGCGGGCGTAGGCCACGCCTTCGCGCACCAGGTGTTCCATCTCGCCGAGGTCGTTCCACAGTTTGTCTTTTTCGCTGGAATCGTCCATGAATTCGGCGCGCAGTTTCATGCGGGTGATCGGGGTTTGCAGGTCGTGGGAGATCGCCGCCAGCAGCTGCATGCGTTCCTTGAGGTAGGCGGCGATGCGCGCCTGCATCGCATTGAACGCCCTGGCGGCATGGGCGACTTCGGTCGGGCCTTTCTCGTCCAGGTGCACGGCGTGGGCATTCGGATCCAGGGTATCCACCGCCTGGGCGAGGCGGGTGAGGGGGCGGATGGCGATTCTCACGGCCAGCCAGGTGCAGGCGATCATCAGTGCCAGTTGCCCCAGCAACACCATGGGCAACCACGGCGACAACGGCAGCATCGACGGTCGCACATCGATGGTCACCGGGCTGCCGTCGGCCAGTTTCAGGTGGACCTGAAAGTGTTTTATCGGCCCGGGAATGTCGGTAACGGTCATCGGGTAATCCTTGCCGATGGCGTCCTTGATCGAGGTGACCGCGATGGGGGTGTCGCTCATGGGCATGCCCGGTGAGCCCTCGTCGAGCAAATAGCGGTAATTGCGCCGTTCCAGTTGTTGCAGCCAGCTTGCACGTTCTTCGGCAGGCAAGCGGTCGAGGATGGCGATGGAGGTCGATACGTCGGTTTCCAGATTGCCCAGCATGGTGTTTTTTGCGCTTTCATAACGCTCGTAGTACTGCGCGCCGAAGGACAAGGCCTGCGCCAGGATCAGGCCGATCAGGAAAATCAGCGACAGGCGCGAGGCGAGGGTGCGCGGCCAACGTATCGCGAGCTTCATGACGGCGCACCCAGCACTTCCACCGGCAGGGAAAACACATAGCCTTCACTGCGCACGGTCTTGATGTAGGCCGGCTCGCGGGCGTCGTCCAGCAAGCGCTGACGCAGGCGACTGACCAGCAAGTCGATGGAACGGTCGAACAGGTCGGCGTCGCGGCCCTGGGTCAGGTTCAGCAACTGGTCGCGATTGAGCACCCGCTGCGGATGATCGAGGAACACCCGCAGCAGCCGATATTCGGCGCCACTGAGCGCGACCATGGTGCCGTCGTCATCGAGCAGGTGCCGGGCGGAGGTGTCCAGGCGCCAGCGCCCGAAGGCCAGCAAACGCCCGCTTTCGGTGACCACCAGGTTCGGCGGCAACATTCGCGTGCGGCGCAGTACGGCGTTGATACGTGCGAGCAGTTCACGGGCGGCGAACGGCTTGACCAGGTAATCGTCGGCGCCCATTTCCAGACCGATGATGCGGTCGGTTTCATCGTTGCGCGCGGTGAGCATCAATACCGGAGTGGCCTTGTGTTTGCCGGCGCGCAACTCGCGGCAGAGCATCAGGCCATCGTCGCCGGGCATCATGATGTCGAGCACGATCAGGTCCACCGGCGTGGATTCGAGGAACGCACGCATTTGCCGCCCGTCCGCCACGACCGTGGTGCGCAGGCCGTTCTTTTTCAGGTAGTTGCCTACCAGCTCTCGAATCTCGCGGTCATCGTCCACGATGAGAATGTGATCGACGTGTTCCATTGGGCCAAGCCTCTGTAGATGGGGGATGTCGCGCAGTCTATCGAGCCTTGGCCCGCCTGCCCGCAGCCCTTTGTATTGCAGTGTATCTGGTGTATCGGCGGATACATGCTGACGCAAAAACGGCAGATTTCAGCAGTTTTGTATCGCTGTGTATCAAAGGGCGGCTTTGATACGTACCGATTTACACGCGCCTGTTTTCGACACAGACGAGATACCTCGCGGGCTTCTAATGGGTTCCATCGAGGCAAGCCAAGACGCCTCGGCCCAATAAACGATTGACCTGTTGAAGCCTCGAGGAAACCACCATGAACACCAAAGCCGTCGCCGCCGCCTGCCTGTTTGCCGCACTGAATATCTGCACCCTGTCGGCCCGCGCCGAAGCTGAAGTCGCCCCTAAAACCTACACCTACGGCACGCACCTGGACATCAAGAAAGTGATCTCGATGAAACAGGACGCCACGCCTTCCTGCGGGATTGTGGACGCCCAGCTGACCTACCTGGATTCCCAGAACAAAACCCAGGTCCTGGACTACCGCAAATTTGCGGACGGCTGCAACGAAGACAACTGAGTCCTTCGCCTACCGATTGCCCATCCCCTTTGAAACAGGAAGAACATCATGAATAACCTATCGCGCTTTCTGACCGCCGCTGCCTTCTCCCTGGCCGGCGCCGCCGCCCACGCCAATGCCGCCGTGGAACAAAGCAGCTGTGGCAGCAGCCCCTGCTTCCAGCTGACCCCGGTGACAGAGCAGGGCGCCAATGCCTTCCTGGCACAGGACGGTTCCGGCCGTACGCCGCAGGGGCAGTTGCTGGATAACCAGACGGCCTGAAGCCAGGACACAGTTTTGTAAACACCACCGTTCCCATGTGGGAGCGAGCCTGCT
>DQGF01000481.1:0-566 GCA_003525045.1 Pseudomonas sp.
GCGGCAAGCTTCAAGCTGCAAGATGGGGTGTGCGGTGGCTTGTAGCTTACAGCTTGAAGCTCAGGGCTTGAAGCTTAGCGGCTCGCCGCGAGCGTAATCGACACCGACTCGGCGAATCGCAGGGCGTGGGGTTTGTCGACTTCGACTTCGGCGTACAACACCGACTCGTTGACCATCACCAGATCGAGAATTTCCTGGGTCAGGCGTTCGAGCAGGGCAAAGCGATTGCCCTCCACGTGGGCGATGATCGCCTTGGTGATGGTTCGGTAATTGAGCGCGTGATCGATGTCGTTGTCCCGCACCGCTTCCTGGGCGGCATAGAGGATGGTCAGGTTGATCAGCACATCCTGCTTGTTGAGGATCTCGTCCTCGTTGATCCCGATGAAGGTGCGCAGGCGCAGGTCCTTGACCCGGATGCGTGCCGTTCCTGGTTGAAGTTGTGGCATTGCTACTTGCTCCGTCCAATCAATTGCAGGAACTCCTGACGGGTGTTGCTCGACTCGCGGAAGGCGCCGAGCATCACCGAGGTGTTCATGGTTGAATTCTGTTTCTCGACGCCGCGCATC
>DQGF01000481.1:867-4716 GCA_003525045.1 Pseudomonas sp.
ACGCCGCGCATCATCATGCACATGTGCCTGGCTTCGATGACCACCGCGACGCCCGCGGCGCCGGTCACTTGCTGCACCGCGTCGGCAATTTGCCGGGTGAGGTTTTCCTGGATTTGCAGGCGACGGGCGAACATGTCCACCAGCCGCGCAATCTTCGACAGGCCCAGCACCTTGCCCGTTGGAATATAGGCCACATGAGCCTTGCCGATGAAGGGCAGCATGTGATGTTCGCAGAGCGAGTACAGCTCGATGTTGTCGACAATGATCATTTCATCGTTGTCGGAAGCGAAAAGCGCGCCGTTGACGATGTCTTCTACACTCTGTTCGTAGCCATGGCAGAGGTACTGCATGGCCTTGGCCGCTCGCACCGGGGTGTCTCGCAGGCCTTCGCGGTCTGGATTTTCACCGAGGCCGATGAGGATCTCGCGGTAGCTCTGGGACAGGGAATTCTGGTACAGGGAAAACGTCATGGAACATCCTCGCGGGGCCGCTTATTTGATGTGCCGTCCGCCGTTGACGGTCAGGGTCGTGCCGGTGACATAAGGGTTGTCGAGCAAATAGCGCAAGCTTTGGTAGATCACTTCGCTGCCGGGTTCGATGCCCAGTGCGGACTTGGCCAGTGCCTTGGCGCGGTACGCCGCGTCGTCGTCGGGATTGAACAGTAGCAGGGCGGGCGCGATGCCGTTGACCTTGATGGTCGGCGCGTATTTGGCGGCGAACGATAGGGTCAGGCTGTCGAGCCCGGCTTTGCTGGCGCAGTAGCCGATGTGCCTGCTGCTGCCCTTGCGTGTCACATCATCGCCGATGTGCACGATGTCGGCGAGGCTTGAACGTTCGAGCAAATCGGCACAGTGCAGGTTGATCAGGTAGGGCGCCAGCATGTGCACGTTGAACATCCGGGTGAAGGCGGCGGCGTCGGTATCCGGGGTTTCCGCCAGCCATTCGGAGGCGTTATGCACGATCGCCCGCAGGCTGTCGGTGTGGGTTTTCAGTTCGCTGATGAAGGCGAAGATCCCGGCTTCAGTGGAGAAATCCGCAAACACCGCGGTCGCCCCCAGGTCGCGCAGGATTTGCACGCCGGGGCGTTCACTGCGGTAGCTGAAGATCACCGGATGGCCTTCTTCGAGTAATCGCTGCGCACAGTGCAGACCGACACGCTGGCCGGCACCGGTGATGAGGATCGGGGCGGTAGGAGAGATCATGAACGGCTCGCGTCGCAGTGAGAGCAAAACTATACCAGCGACGGGAGATGTTCACCTATGGGCCTTTGGAGGAGCGAGCGATGCGGCGATCCGGCTTGCCCGCGCGTCTTGGAGCAAGCATGGACTATTCCGGACTTTACCGGGTGCACCAGTTACATTTATCGCTTATCAACGCCTTGAATGACGATAGGGCAAGCGAGGTACAATGGGATCCAATTCACATGGACGCAGACCTCTACATGCCTGTGCTGACTGACATTGCTCCAACTGTGCAAGACGCTCCTTCGCTTGAACGGGAAGAACTGTTTCCGATTCGTGAAGTGGCGCGCCTGACCGGCGTCAACCCGGTCACGCTACGCGCCTGGGAGCGACGCTATGGCCTGATTCAGCCCACGCGCACCGACAGTGGGCATCGTTTGTACTCGATGAACGATATCGAGCGGATTCACAGCATCCTCGGCTGGATCGAACGCGGCGTTGCGGTCAGCAAGGTCGGCACGATACTGGCCAGGACTGCACCGCTCCAGTCTCTTTTACCGATCATCCCGAAAGAGCTTGTGCAAGCGGACTACACGCAATGGCAGGAGCAGGTTCAGGCGGCGGTCAGCGCCTTTGACGAATCTCGATTGGAGCAGGTCTATGGGCAGATCTTCTCCAGTTACCCGCTGACTGTCGTGTTCCAGAATATTCTGCTTCCGCTCTGGAAGCTGTTGCTGCAGCGCCAGGAAGCCTTTGGCCAGATCAGCGAATGGCTTTTCCTGGACGGTTTCCTGCGATCTCGCGTGTTGCAGCGACTGTTGCTGGTGCGGGTCATGCAGCCGCGACGGGTGATTGTCTGTGCGCTGAACAATCAGTGCCGTGAACTCGAACTGCTGGTCACGGCGCTGTTCCTGAGCAGTGTCGATTCGGCAATTCAAGTGCTGGCACTTGGTCAGCCATTCGACGAATTGACCTTGGTCTGCGAAAGAGTCAAGCCCAGAGCTCTGGTGCTTTTTTCCAATCATATGCCAGCCGCCGAGTTGCCACGACGTTTGAATCGCCTGGCGTTGAGCCTGGATTGCCAATTGATGCTGGCGGGGGATGCTTCCGATCTGGCGCAGGAGAGCATGGCCGGATCTTCGATTGGTTGTCTGGGTAACGAGGGAATGGTGATGCGCCAGCGGTTGAAGCAGTTCCTGGCAGGCAATCTCGATACGTGAGTCAGAGATGCAGGGCGGGATGAGTCAGCCGATGCTGCTGAAGGATGAATTGGCGCAGACGCTCGGTTTCGTCCTTGTCACCCTGATTCAACTGATAGGCATGGAAGCCATTATCGGTTTCTTTCTCGAAAGTGCCGCGCAACGCGATCCGCTCATAGCCTGACGGGCTGAACCACGAGGCGAAATGTTTTGGCGGTTTGGTCTTGTTGCGAACTTCCAGCAAAACCCCTTTGAACGACACTTCATGTACCCACATCGGGCCAGGATGGCCACTGGCATTTTCCAGCGCGACCGGCTCCTCGAGCACCAGGCGCCAGGGCCGGATCATCGGTCCGTCTTCATAGATACTGGGCACGCCGAGGCGTAAATGCAGCGCGTGAAACTCGTCTTCCACCAGATGCAGCGGAAAGGTCATCTGCTGATTTTCGAAGTTGGCCTGGAGGGTGACTTGCTCATGAGCGGCAAGGCGCGTGAGCAAGTCACGGATCTGCGAACCACCATTGACGAGCAGGCTCGACGTCGCATCCCGCACATTGAGTTGCGGGTTGTGGTGCATGGTCTGGATAAAATCCAGCTCATCCTGGGTCAGGAGTGCGTCGCGCTGCATAATCTGCTCGAAAGAAAAAGTTACATACCCATCGGTGATTGTAGGTAGTGACAATTAATTCGCATTTTTGTTCTCGCCGTCCGTCGCTTTAAGTGCGACAAGCTCGGCCTGGACCTCAGCCAATTGCGCCTCCAGCTGCGCCACCCGCTGCTGCGCCTTGACCTGAACGGTGACGTCTTTCTGCACACCGATGAAATAAGTCTGCCCATCGCTCGGATTCTTCACCGTCGAAAGGGACAGCTCGTTCCAGAATGGCGTACCGTCCTTGCGGTAATTCCTGAGAATTTCTCTACAGGAACCGCCACTGCGCAGCGCCTCTCTAATCAATGGCAGGGCTTCCTGATCGCGGTCCCCGGACTGAAGAAAACGGCAATCCTGGTAGAGGATTTCTTCGCTGGTGTAACCGGTCAGGCGTTCGAACGCCGGGTTGACGTAAATCAGAATGTTATCTTGTTCGCCTTCCTTTTCGGCAATCACGATGCCGTCGTTGGAAGCGTTGATCACCATTTGCAGCAGTTGCGCGTTGATCATTGGAGAATCCTTTCCAGATTAATAGAGCGCAGCATTCTAAAAGAACTCTAGCGGCCTTCAAATGCTAAATGAGAGCTAGTCGCAGCTTTTTTGCTGTGGCTGTTAATATCCCCCTCTTTTTACTCAGCTTCAGGATCAGATTGATGAAAGTCGCCATCCTTTCCGGCTCGGTGTACGGCACGGCTGAAGAAGTCGCCCGGCACGCCGCGAGCCTTTTGAACGCCGCGGGTTTCCAAACCTGGCACAACCCCCGTGCGAGCCTCGCCGATGTTCAGGCCTTTGGCCCCGAAGCTTTTCTGGCGGTGACCTC
>DQGF01000481.1:5013-10277 GCA_003525045.1 Pseudomonas sp.
GGTGACCTCGACCACCGGCATGGGCGAGTTGCCGGACAACCTGCAGCCGTTGTATTTCGCCATTCGCGACCAGTTGCCGGCGGCCTGGCGTGGCTTGCCGGGCGCCGTGATCGGTCTGGGCGATGCGAGCTATGGCGACACCTTCTGTGGTGGCGGGGAACTGATGCGGGAACTGTTCGGCGAACTGGGCATTCGCGAAGTCCTGCCCATGCTGCGCCTGGACGCCAGCGAAAGCGTGACCCCGGAAACCGACGCCGAGCCCTGGCTGGCGGAGCTGGTCAGCGCCCTGCAGGGCTGAACGGTCGCTCGCGCAGCAAAGCGAGCCAGGCTTGGGCCGCTTTTGACAAGTAAGCGCCCTGACGCCATATGAAGGCGATATCCCAGCGCAGATAGCTCGGTGCGTTCAAGGTCAGGCGCACCACGCCTTGGCCGGCGGCCACCAGCGCTGGGAGAAAATCCGCCTGGCCGCTGCGCCATTGCTGGCGGCGGTACTTTGAAAGGGATCCAGCTTGGCGGCGTACTGACTCGCTAGGCCATCAAGCTGGCTGCCAATGCAACTACAGGATCGCTGGAGGCTGACTAGACTCGGTAGTCATTGGAAACACTCCATAACAAAAAAGTCGAGGTTCCTTGTCGTGAGTGTAACCCCCGTGCATTCGCCCCCCAGTGTCAAAGACAAAAGTGCTCAAGGCATGGGTGGCGCGCTGGCCTGGCCGGCGCTGCTGCGCAAATTCGATAAACTAGACCCGGGTTATAAACTCTGATGCCACTCGCCGAGATCCCCCTGTGTGTCTGGCGCAAGCGCGCCCAAACGTTGGTATTCCGTGGCCAGACCATCCGTTACTGGACGGCGGGGCAGGGTGAGCCGCTGTTGCTCATTCATGGCTTCCCGACCGCCAGTTGGGACTGGCATTACCTGTGGCAACCCCTGATCCAGCGGTATCGGGTGATTGCCTGTGACATGCTCGGCTTCGGCGACTCCGCCAAACCGCAGGACCATGAGTACAGCCTGCTCGAGCAGGCCGATCTGCAGCAGGCGTTACTGGCGCATTTGAACGTCGAGCAGCCAGTGCATGTACTCGCCCACGATTATGGTGACAGCGTCGCCCAGGAACTGTTGGCCCGGCATTACGAAGCGCGCGTGCATATCGCCAGTTGCGTATTCCTCAACGGAGGCCTGTTTCCCGAAACCCATCGCCCGGTCCTGATGCAAAAACTGTTGCTCAGCCCCTTGGGCTGGATGATTGGCCGAGCCTTTTCCCGGGACGGCCTGGTGAAGAGTTTCCGGCAGATTTTCGGTCCCCAGAGCCGTCCCACCGAAAGCGAGATGGACGATTTCTGGAGCTTGGTCGAGAGCAATCATGGGACACGGATCCTGCACAAGTTGATTGCCTATATCCCCGAGCGACGCGTGCAGCGCGAGCGTTGGGTCGGTGCGATGCAGCGCGGTGAAGTGCCGCTGCGGGTGATCGATGGCGAAGTCGATCCGGTCTCCGGCGCGCACATGGTCGAGCGCTATCGGCAGTTGATCCCGAACCCGGACACGGTCCTGCTGCCTGGCATCGGCCACTACCCGCAGACCGAAGCGCCGGGGCTGGTGCTCAAGCACTATCTGGAATTTCGCGATCAGCAGGTTTCGCCGCCGCGTAAGGTGGCTTGCTCCTGATTTCTACTGTGGCGAGGTGCTTTTGTGGCGAGGGAGCTTGCTCCCGCTGGGCTGCGAAGCAGCCGCAAAACCATTCAATGAGGTGTGTCAGGTAAATTGATTCATAGGGGGGAGCGACTGCTGCCCAGCCGAGCGGGAGCAAGCTCCCTCGCCACAGGGCCTTTGCAGCCCGTCAGCGCACTCATCATCCCCCAGCCTTATCGCACACCATTCAGCCTCCCCCGTGTTCATTGTGACCAGCATCGCCGTGCCTGACACTCGGACCCATTGTCCCTGGCCTGCTGGAGTCCCCCCAATGAATGAGTCTGTGCGCTTCGAAGATAAAGTCGTGATTATCACTGGTGCGGGTGGCGGCCTGGGACGGGCGCATGCGCTATTGTTCGCAAAACAAGGCGCCAAAGTGCTGGTCAACGACCTCGGCGGCTCGACTCAGGGCGAAGGCGCAAACGCATCGGCGGCAGACCGTGTGGTGGCCGAAATCCGCGAGGCGGGCGGCACTGCCGAGGCCAACCATGACTCCGTCACCGACGGCGACAAAATCGTCCAGAACGCCCTCGACGTTTTCGGCCGGGTCGACGTCGTGGTCAACAACGCCGGGATCCTGCGGGACAAGACCTTCCACAAGATGGAAGACGGCGACTGGGACCTGGTTTATCGGGTCCACGTCGAAGGCGCCTACAAGGTCACCCGCGCCGCCTGGCCGCATCTGCGCGAGCAGAACTACGGCCGGGTGATCTTCACCGCATCGACCTCGGGCATCTATGGCAACTTCGGCCAGTCCAACTACGGCATGGCCAAGCTCGGTCTCTACGGCCTGACCCGCACCCTGGCCATCGAAGGCCGCAAGAACAACATCCTGGTCAACGCCATCGCCCCCACCGGCGGCACCCGCATGACCGAAGGCCTGATCCCGCCGCAAGTCTTCGAACAACTCAAGCCGGAACTGGTCAGCCCGCTGGTGGTGTACCTGGCCAGCGAGAACTGCCAGGAAACGTCCGGGTTGTTTGAGGTCGGTGGCGGCTGGATGGGCAAGGTCCGCTGGGAACGCAGCCTGGGCGCCGGGTTTGATCCACGGGTGGGGTTCTCGCCGGAAGACGTGGCGGCGCATTGGCAGCAGATCTGTGATTTTGAAGGGGCGGCGCATCCGAAGGACAATATTGAGGCGTTGAAGGAAATGATGGGGAATTTGCAGAAGTATTCGATTTAAGGGTATGCGGCACCAAGCCGCTGATTGTAGCGGCTTGGTGTTTTCAATGAGGTCACGGTAACGCCGTCAGAAAAGGCAATCCGCGGCTCGCTCCTTCGCGGCAGCTTCTTCCAGTGCATTTGACTTTTATACTTTGCGCGCCTCTCCGGCGGCCTCTCGCTCTGCTTCCTGCTTTGCCGCCAATAGCGCCGGTTGCAGATTGATGATCCGCTGGTTGAGCAACTGCAGGGTCTGGGATAGCAGTCTTGCATCATGAGCGGCCCGGTACGACGTGGTCCAGGCCTTCATGGAAATGCCATGGGGCCCCGCAGGAGTATTGATATCAAGACAGTCCGTTCCTGATGAGTTGGATCGTGCTGGTGGCTTTTGCATATTCATATCCTTTGAATGTGCTTGATTTAAAGGGAATAATATTTTCGTACCAGTGCCGTCAGATTCGCTGCCGTTTCTGCGTCCATGATCCCGTCATAAGTTTCCGGCCGAAAGTGCAACTGAAATGCCCGAACAAGTTGCATGAAGCCTTGTTCGCTTGACGCACCGGAAACGTCATACCCGTAAGTCTTGAATAATTTGATTAATTCGGTTCGGACGGGAATGCCGGATTCGATATATTGCTGTTGAATGGCATCTCGAGTGGCCTGGTCGAACCAGGCACCGATGCCTTTCAAGTAAAGGGCAGGCCAGGGAAATTGCGGTCCTGGGTCACTCTTGCGGCCGACCGCAATATCAGAGTGGCCGAGAACCTGGGTCGGGCTGATGCCCGGATAGCGTTCAAGGATGTTCAGCGCCAGTTCTTCAATCGCTGCAATTTGTGCTGGATGATATGGCGGAAAGGTGAACTTCCCTTGGTTAAAAGAAGCAAGGTTGACGATTTCTATGCCGATAGAGGCGTCATTCAGATAGCTCCGATCTTCCCAGTGACTGACGCCCGCATGCCAGGCTCGCTTGCTTTCGTCGACAAGATTGAAAACTTGCTGTCCGGTATGGCCTGCTTTGATGTAGCTCTGATCCGTAATGTCGGGCACCAGATAATGGGCGCTGACATCCGGGCCGGTCAGTGCTTTGAGCGAACTGGAAAAGTTGCCGGCTGTATAGTGAAAAATCAGAAAGCGTATCTGACCTTTGAAACTTTTGGTGGAGTGATGATTTTTGTAATCAATAGATTTCATGGAGAATGCTCATAATGAATAAAGTTAAAGTCAGCGCACGATTACAAATGAATGCTGGCTGCTATCAACTTTAATCATTGGGTGCTTCTTGTGTTTACTGAGTCATGTAGTCACTTTCCGAAAGTGATGTAGGCGGTGAAAAAGCTTCGCCCATAAAAAAGGCCGCTGCAAAAGCAGCGGCCAAAGTAAGACGTTGGATCAAGGAGCTACAAATCAACGTCTGTGAACACGGGGCGATGAGTCGAAATCTTCAATTCATCTGAAATTCGTCGCCAATGGAATAGATCGATCACAGGCCATTGGTTCTATGCGTTCAGGCTGTTTGCCGTGAAAGCCAGCCAAGAATAAGCCCTTGTCCGCAAAGGAAAAATAGCAATTTCGGACATGCACTGTTGCGGTTTGGGTAACAGTCGCTGTCCGTTCGCCGGTGCGCCATGCCTTGTGCTGATAACCCTCCATCCAGCTTATCCATATCCCAGGCAAAACGCCGTCTGCTGCGGCCATTCATCCTTTAGAGCTACACCACGAATACCTCCTTGGTGCGCTTATCGCCCCCGTCGTGCAGCAGTAGGGTGTGGCCTTCTGTCACTCACCGGGGAAGACGCATGACAAAAACAACAATGCGCGCCATCTTCAAACCGCAGGCGCTGGCCGCCGCGGTGGCCTTGGGGTGCTGTGCCCAGGCGCAGGCCGTTTCATTCAACATCGGCGAACTTGAAGGGACATTCGACTCCTCACTGTCCGTCGGCGCGAGTTGGGGCATGCGCGATGCCGACAAATCGCTGGTGGGCACCGTCAATGGCGGGACCGGCCAGGCGTCGACCGGTGACGACGGGCGGCTGAACTTCAAGAAGGGCGAGACTTTTTCGAAGATCTTCAAGGGGATCCACGATCTCGAACTGAAGTACGGCGACACCGGGGTATTCGTCCGTGGCAAGTATTGGTACGACTTCGAATTGAAGGACGAAGATCGCGAATTCAAGCCGATCAGCGACCACAATCGCAAGGAAGGCGCCAAGTCCGCCGGTGCGCAGATTCTCGACGCCTTCGTCTATCACAACTATTCGATTGCCGACCTGCCAGGTACTGTGCGCGCCGGCAAGCAGGTGGTCAGTTGGGGCGAAAGTACCTTCATTGGCAACTCGATCAACAGCATCAACCCGGTCGACGTTTCGGCGTTCCGCCGTCCTGGCGCCGAGATCAAGGAAGGCCTGATCCCGGT
>DQGF01000482.1:0-1737 GCA_003525045.1 Pseudomonas sp.
ATCTCGGCCTTGATCCAGTGGATGGCGAACGACACCAGCCGCACGCCGCCGTCGGGATCGAAGCGCTTCACGGCCTTCATCAGGCCGACGTTACCTTCCTGGATCAGGTCAGCCTGAGCCAGACCGTAGCCGGAATAGCTACGGGCAATATGTACAACAAAACGCAGGTGGGCGAGCACCATCTGCCGAGCCGCCCCCAAATCCTGCTCATAATAGAGACTCTCGGCCAGTTCACGCTCCTGCTCCGGCGTCAGCAATGGAATGCTATTCACCGTGTGCACATAGGCCTCCAGGTTCGCGCCTGGGACCAGAGCATATGCAGGTTGCAAAGAATTGGTCATACGAAAAAACCTCCGTCTTACATAACTCGTGCAGTTCAGCACTGCGAAAATTGACCGGAAACCGAAAGACAAGTTCCCATAAACACTGAAAGGTCAATACGAGCAAAATGATATTACTTTGGCGCAAGCTCCCGCAGGTGGCGTGCGACTGCAATCCATGCACCGATATACCCCAACAGCACCGCGCCAAGCAAGAGTGACAGACCGTCGGCAACCGGTACGCCGGCCAGTGCGAAATCACTGCCGTACAAACCGGCCAGTCCGACTACCGCGTCGTTCAGCCAGTCGAGACCGAACGCCAGTAAGCCCCACGAAAAAATCCCCGCACCAAAGCCATAAAGCGCACCCATATACAGAAAGGGCCTGCGCACATAGCTGTCAGTGCCGCCCACGAGTTTAATCACTTCTATCTCTGTGCGGCGGTTTTCAATATGAAGACGAATGGTATTGCCTATCACCAAAAGTAATGCAGAAACCAGAAGCACGGTCAGACCGAAGACAAAACGGTCACCCAGCTTGAGGATCGCCGCCAAACGCTCGACCCAGACTAGATCAAGTTGCGCCTGTTGTACCTTCGGCAACTCGGAAAGTTTTTGTCTCAATGCTTCAAGGGCGGGCTTGTCGACCTCGTTAGGGGTCACCAGAACAACGCCAGGCAGCGGATTCTCCGGCAATTCCTTGAGTGCCTCGCCCAGGCCGGACTGCTGCTGGAACTCCTCCAGCGCCTGATCGCGACCGACATATTCGGCATCAGTTACACCGGGCATGCCTTTGATCTGCTCGCGTAACGCCTCGCCCTCGGTCGGGCTGGCCTCGGTTTGCAGGTACAGGGAAATCTGCGCCGCACGCTGCCAGGAACCGCCGAGACGCTCGACGTTACTTAGCAAAAGTGACAGGCCCATGGGCAGGCTCAGGGCAACCGCCATCACCATGCAGGTGAAAAAACTGCCGATGGGCTGCTTGCCCAAGCGACGCAAGCTATCAAGCAGGCTGGCGCGATGACTTTCGATCCAGGCGCGTAACAGCGTGGCGAAATCCGGGCCATCGTCATCGTCGCGTTTTTTCTTCTGCGGTTGCGGATCGGCACCCTTGGGCGCCACGCGCTCGGAAACCTTGGGGCTGCGTGTCGCACTCATACGCCGGCCTCCCCGTCGCCGATCAATCGGCCGCGTTGCAGGGTCAGCATGCGGTGACGCATGCGAGCGATCAGCGCCAGGTCGTGACTGGCAATCAGAACGCTGGTGCCCAGCCGATTGATGTCTTCGAACACGCCCATGATTTCGGCCGCCAGACGCGGGTCGAGGTTACCCGTCGGCTCGTCCGCCAGCAGCAGGGCCGGGCGGTGAACGATGGCACGGGCGATGCCGACGCGCTGTTGCTGGCCGCCGGACAATTG
>DQGF01000482.1:2007-2173 GCA_003525045.1 Pseudomonas sp.
GCGATGCCGACGCGCTGTTGCTGACCGGTGGACAGATCGCCCGGGTACAGATCGGTCTTGTCCGACAGCGCCACGCGCTCCAGGGCTGAATCCACACGCTTGACGATCTCGGCCTTGGATAACCCAAGAATCTGCAACGGCAACGCGACGTTGTTGAACACCGTGC
>DQGF01000482.1:2462-2738 GCA_003525045.1 Pseudomonas sp.
CGCGACGTTGTTGAACACCGTGCGATCGAACAGTAACTGGTGGTTCTGGAACACCACGCCAATCTGCCGACGCAGGAAAGGTATCTGCGCGTTACTGATGGTGGCCAGATCTTGCCCGGCCAGCAGCAATTTGCCAGTAGTCGGGCGCTCCATGGCCAGCAGCAGGCGCAACAGGGTGCTTTTACCTGCACCGGAATGGCCGGTGACAAACAAGAATTCGCCCCGACGGACTCGAAAGCTCAGCTCATGCAAGCCGACGTGACCGTTCGGGTAGCG
>DQGF01000482.1:3075-3488 GCA_003525045.1 Pseudomonas sp.
TTACCGACCTGTTCGAAACGAATCATGAACGCTCCCGCTCGGCAAACAGTGCCTGGACAAAGGGTTCTGCTTCAAAAGTACGCAAATCATCAATGCCTTCACCGACACCGATGTAGCGAATCGGCAGGCCAAACTGCTTGGCCAGGGCGAAGATCACCCCACCCTTGGCGGTACCGTCGAGTTTAGTCAATGCCAGGCCGGTCAGTTCGACGGTCTGGTTGAACTGCTTGGCCTGATTGATGGCATTCTGGCCGGTGCCGGCATCGAGTACCAACAGCACTTCGTGCGGCGCGTCGGCGTCGAGTTTGCCGATGACCCGGCGAACCTTCTTCAGCTCTTCCATCAGATTGTCTTTGGTGTGCAGGCGACCGGCGGTGTCGGCGATCAAGACGTCGATGCCACGGGCCTTGGCG
>DQGF01000438.1:0-896 GCA_003525045.1 Pseudomonas sp.
GGAGCGAGCCTGCTCGCGAAGCGCGAAGCGCGACTTTATTTCTTCAGGTCTTCAGCACCCTGCAGCGGTTCATCCCCCAGCAGCAGATCCTTGTCATGACTGACCTGTTCCTCCTCGAACATGCGCCAGGTTTTCTCATCCTGCACGCCCAGCAACTCGACAAAGCGACGGCCTTCGACCTTGTCGCTCAACTGGCCGATGTAGCGGCCCTGCTCGGTTTCGCTGCGGGCGAGGGTAATCTTGCGATCCTTCTCCGGCTGGGTCGGCGAGATCAGGTTCAGCTCCAGGGTCGCAGGTGCGCTGTTGCCGTTCAGGTGTACGTCGACTTCACCGGTCATGCCATCCAGATGAACGCTGGCGCGCAACAGCAGGGTCTGGGCCAGCAGTTCACGGTCGAGCGAACGGTTGATGCCCTTGCCGGCCTCGTAGTAGTTGTCGTTGACCAGGTTGTCCGGGTTGTTCACCGCGATCGTCACCATGGACAAGGTCAGGGTCACCGAGCAGGCCAGGATGGCGATGATGATCCACGGCCAAAGGTGCTTGTACCAGGGACTTGTGGCATTTGCTGCGGGCATGATCACTTCTCTCAACGAATTTGTGGGCCGATGAATCGGCTCTTGGCTTCAACGTGGATGCTGGCGTCATCGGCATCCTTGAGGATGAATTTCACCTCGTTGGTACTCGACGGCAGTTGTTCCGGTGCGCTGGATAACTCGACCGGCTGGCTGAAAATCTCCCCGGCGGCGACTTTGATTTCGCGCTTGCCTTGCAGCTTGAGGTCCGGCAGGCCAGTGGCTTCCAGTACGTAGGTGTGGTCGCGCTGGTCCTTGTTCATGATCTTCAGGCTGTAGACGTTTTCGATCCGGCCCTCGGCGTTCTCGCGATACAGCACACGG
>DQGF01000438.1:1191-3230 GCA_003525045.1 Pseudomonas sp.
GATACAGCACACGGTCCTTGCTGACGTCAAAGCCGACCAGCGAACGCATGAAGAACGCGGTCACCAGCAAGGCGATCATCGCCAGCAGCACCGTGGCATAGCCGATCAGCCGCGGACGCAGTTTATTGGTTTTTTGCCCGGACAGGTTGTGCTCGGTGGTGTAGCTGATCAGGCCGCGCGGGTAGTCCATCTTGTCCATGATGCTGTCGCAGGCATCGATGCAGGCTGCACAGCCAATACATTCGACCTGCAGGCCATCGCGGATGTCGATACCGGTCGGGCAGACCTGGACGCACATGGTGCAGTCGATGCAATCACCCAGGCCCATGGCCTTGTAGTCGACGCCTTTCTTGCGTGGGCCGCGGGATTCACCACGACGCGGGTCATAGGAAACGATCAGGGTGTCTTTGTCGAACATCACGCTCTGGAAGCGTGCGTACGGGCACATGTAGATGCACACCTGCTCGCGTAACCAGCCGGCGTTGCCATAGGTGGCAAGGGTGAAGAAACCGACCCAGAAGTAGGACCAGCCATCGGCTGCGCCGGTGAAGAAGTCGATGGTCAGTTCGCGGATCGGCGAGAAGTAGCCAACAAAGGTCATGCCGGTCACGAAGCCGATCAACAGCCACATCGCGTGTTTGCTGAACTTGCGCAGGAACTTGTTGGCGCTCATCGGCGCCTTGTCGAGCTTGATGCGCTGGTTGCGGTCACCTTCTGTGACCTTCTCGCACCACATGAAAATCCAGGTCCAGACGCTCTGCGGGCAGGTATAGCCGCACCAGACCCGCCCGGCATACACGGTGATGAAGAACAGGCCGAAGGCGCTGACGATCAGAATCCCCGAGAGCAGGATGAAATCCTGAGGCCAGAAGGTCGCGCCAAAAATGAAGAACTTACGCTCCGGCAGGTTCCACCAGACGGCCTGATGGCCACCCCAGTTCAGCCAGACCGTACCGAAATACAGCAGAAACAGCCCGGCACCGCCGATCATCCGCAGGTTGCGGAACAGGCCGGTGAAGGCGCGGGTGTAGATCTTTTCCCGAGAGGCGTAGAGGTCGACGCTGTTGTTCGTGTTTTTGGCAGGCGGGGTAACGTCGTGTACCGGAATCTGGTTGCTCATCATTGCATCCCACGGCAGTGGAAAAATGCCCCGGTCAGTACATGCCGACCGCGGTCAAAAAGAGGTATTGCAGTGGCGCAATGATACGCCTGTCGCTTTAGCCCGAGGGTGCGACCTTTGGTCGCGTTGGGGAAAAATTACGAATGGTGTAGCGAATGTAACAAAACATGATGCAGGTCAATTGACTATAGTCGAAGCCTATTGCACGCCGGTGAACATCGCGTCAGATCCCCAGAACGCAGCGGGCCCCGCTGCGCGCTGATGGATGCAGCTCAAGGCAGGCGACCGCCCCCAAGGCTGTCGATACCGCCTGAACCGCCGAAACCACCCGTACTGCGTTTTTTACCGTCTCCGCTCTCGGGGGCAGCAAAATTGGCGCGACGATTCGAAATTCCTGCGGCTGTATCTTCTTGCGCGAGTACTACTTCCACGGTCTCCAGCGAAACATCCGTGTCTGGAGCGATCTCCAGGGGCGTTTCGGGTTCTGGGGAATAACAGGTCGTGGGTTCGTCTTTTATTTCTTCAGACATTTGATGAACTCCTTGTTCTTCGATGAGGTACTTCCTTGTCCCTGAGTGACTTGCGTCGCAGCGATTGTCCACTGGCGTCCATCAGGTAGATCGACGTTACTCCTGGCCGCGACGCGGGCCTACTGAATATAAGTTTCTGGTTGTGAAATGAGGTTCATCCAGGCACCAAACAAAACGGCCCCGGCAATTCTCATTGGCGGGGCCGTTTTTTATTACATCAAATGTTACTGAGCGTCCGCCACCGGAGCCTTCTCACCGTGAGACAGGCTGTAGACGTAAGCGGCCAGCAGGTGAACCTTGTCGTTGCCTTGCAGCTGTTCCTGCGCAGGCATCTGGCCCTGACGGCCGTAACGGATGGTCTGCTGCAGTTGAGCAAAGCTCGAACCGTA
>DQGF01000438.1:3553-5472 GCA_003525045.1 Pseudomonas sp.
GGTCAGGTCAGGGGCGCCCATTGCCGGCGTACCTTTGCCTGCCGGACCGTGGCACGCCACGCAGTTGGCAGCGAACAGTTTCTGCCCGGCAACCGGGTCCGCCTTGGTGTTTTCCGGCAGCTTGCGGCCATCGAGGTTGGTCAGCACGAAGGCGGCAACATCAGCCACCCCTTGCTCGCCAATCACTTCAGACCAGGCCGGCATCACCGCGTGACGACCGCCCATGATCGTGGTCTTGATGGTTTCCGCTTCGCCGCCCCAGCGCCAGTCGGCGTCGGTCAGGTTAGGGAAGCCATAGGCGCCTTTGGCGTCGGAACCATGGCAGACCGAGCAGTTGGAGGCGAACAGACGGCCACCCATCTTCAGGGCTTGCGGGTCCTTGGCCACTTCTTCGATGGGCATGGAAGCGAACTTGGCGAAGATCGGACCGAACCTGGCGTCCGACTTGGCCATTTCCTTTTCCCACTCGTGAACACCAGTCCAACCGGTCTGGCCGTTGGCGAACGCGGTCTGCTTGTCGTTATCGAGGTAGTTGTAACCCGGCAACAGGCCTTTCCAGTTACCCAGGCCCGGGTACAGCACCAGGTAGCCCAGGGCGAAGATGATGGTGCCCACGAACAGCATGAACCACCATTTTGGCAGCGGGTTGTCGTACTCCTCGATCCCGTCGAAGGAGTGGCCAACCGTTTCTTCGGTGGCTTCGCTGCGCTGGCCCTTGCGGGTGGACAGTAGCAGCCAGGTCAGGGCGAAGATGGTGCCGAGACTGAGGACTGTGACGTACAGACTCCAGAACGTAGTCATTCTTTGTTACTCCTAGAAGCTTGCTCGACGTGCTTGATGGCTTCGGGATCATCCGCGAAAGGCAGCAAGGTCGCGTCTTCAAACTCCGACTTGCGCTTGGGGCTGAATACCCACAACGCCAGACCGATGAAGGCCACCATCACGACAACGGTGCCCAGGCCACGAATCATCCCGATATCCATCTAAATCACCGTTTGCTTTTGATGATGGTGCCCAGGCCTTGCAGATAGGCCACCAGCGCGTCCATTTCGGTTTTGCCCTTCACAGCATCCTTGGCGCCGGCGATGTCTTCGTCGGTGTAAGGGACGCCGAGCGTGCGCAAGACTTCCATTTTCTTGGCGGTGTCTTTGCCGTCGAGCTTGTTTTCCACGAGGAACGGGTAGGCCGGCATTTTCGACTCAGGCACTACGTTGCGCGGGTTGTACAAATGCGCACGCTGCCAGTCATCGGAGTAACGACCGCCGACTCGGGCCAGGTCCGGACCGGTACGCTTGGAACCCCACAGGAACGGGTGGTCCCAGACGCTTTCACCGGCTACCGAATAGTGGCCGTAACGTTCGGTTTCAGCACGGAACGGGCGGATCATCTGCGAGTGGCAGCCGACACAACCGTTGGCGATGTAGATGTCGCGACCTTCCAGCTCAAGGGCGGTGCGAGGCTTCATGCCTTCGACCGGCTTGTTGGTGACGTCCTGGAAAAACAGCGGAACGATCTGGGTCAGGCCGCCGATGCTGACGGCGATAACCATGAAGAAGGCCAGCAGGCCAATGTTCTTCTCGACTGCTTCATGCTTCATCAGTGAGCTCCAACTACAGCAATCTGAGCGGCGGCTTCGGCTTCAGCCGGGTTCGAGGCACGTACGGTACGCCATACGTTGTAGGCCATGAACAGCATGCCGCTGGCAAAGAACGCACCGCCCAGGGCGCGAACGATGAAACCAGGATGGCTGGCTTGCAGCGCTTCGACGAACGAGTAGGTGAGGGTGCCGTCATCGTTGATTGCACGCCACATCAGACCCTGGGTGATGCCGTTGACCCACATCGAAGCGATGTACAGAACGGTACCGATGGTCGCAAGCCAGAAGTGGGTGTTGATCAGGCCGATGCTGTGCATCTGCG
>DQGF01000298.1:0-492 GCA_003525045.1 Pseudomonas sp.
CCAAGGATCTGTGGAAGTTGTTTTTCGCGGGTCAGCAGCCAGAGCAGCGAACCGGTCTGATCCGACGGTGTGGCATTGCTGATGTCGCCCCAGTAACCGCGCAGGTCGTCCTGCGGCAGTTCGACGGGTATCTGCTCAGTGCTGGCCCGGCGATCGGTGAACAGGCTGACAATCACGGCAGTCTCGAGTCCGTCGTCTCGTCCCAGATCGAAGCCTGACAGGACCAGCTGTCCGCCGTTTTCGGTCATTACCATTGCGGCATCGGCCATCAGACAGGTACTCCTGAACCACCATTCAAATGTGTATGGGTGCTGTCGACTCTTTTGCCGTTGCTAGTGATGGTGCCGATCACTTCAAGGTCGCCCACCAGCTTGATAGTCGGTGCTACCACCTCAACGTGCTGAACAGCCGTGACCTTCACCATGTCGCGCAGCAGCTCGATCTTGTTGCCGAGGTCGTCATAAATGGCGACCTCACCTGCCTGCAGCGGAA
>DQGF01000298.1:756-3583 GCA_003525045.1 Pseudomonas sp.
GGCCCAACCCCCCCCCCCCCCCCTGCCTGCAGCGGAATCCGGTACCGGCGGTCATCGACCACCAGGACAATGCCCTGCTCCGGGTTGCCCCCCAGAAAGGCCACAGCCACATCACCACCCAGCGGGTGACTGGTGAAGCCGTAGTTCTGCATGTGCTCAAGACCATCGCGGAGTTCGTCCTTGAGTAGTTCAACCTGCACTTGTTGTCTGGGGCCGGAATCATTGACGTCTCGCAGCACGCCACGGGAGAACATCATCATTACTCGGCCGCCAATCTCGCGGAGCGCTTCCCTCATTTCGGTGGATCCTCTTCGCCAATGGCCTCGTCCCAGATGTTTCGCTGACCTTTTTTGCCGGCCTTCGATTTTTTCGCGTCCTTCCCGTCGGGTGGTTCAGGGTCGAAAGCTTGCGGGCTAACGATCTCAAGTTTGGCCGTTGTCCCGTCCTCGCCACGCTCGTAGGTGACTTGGCGAATCAACATCCAGCCATCCAGTCGAAGCCAGGACGATCGGACATAGACCAGTAGGCCAGGCTCCCACAGCGCGCCGTCTGGCCTTTGCCGCCAACCCTGAACCGAAATGCTTGCAGCGGCAGATTTGCCAATTCGGCTGTTTGCCTCCCACGTTGCGCGATCCTGAAGGCTTGAGGATGTTCCGCCAGTCTCGGCAACCAGCAACATCGGCCGATAGCGCTTGATACCGCTGTCGGTAACGCCGCCCTCGATGTGAGCTTCAGTTTCGCCAGTGCTGTCAGGGCTATAGCTGGCCTGACCTTTCACCAGGTAACTGTTGAACCGTTGACTGTGGTCGATCGTGCCGCTGGCGTTCAGGATGTTTTCGCCCTGCACCAGCGCAGTAGAGGCGCGGCGGACACCGGCACGGGTTATCAAAAGGCCGCCGGCGCCGTCGGGCATCAACAACGCTTTACGTTGCCGGGCATACCGCTCGATCGCCTTGAAAGCCGTTTCGCCCTGCTGCAGCTTGCACACCGGAAACGGTTGGCCGACATCGATATCTGCGGTGACGGTTACCCCGAAAGGAGCAGCAAGGGCCTGAGCGAACCGGAGCAGGTCGATGTTTTTCCATTCGTCTGGGGCGTGCACGGCACTGCAGTCGACCAGGTCGGCAACTTTGTCCCTGCCTTGAATGTTGATCGTGTGGTCGGTGGAGCTATAGGACGACTTGAAGATGTCGACATAGCCAATCACCATCGGGAAGCTGGCCAATCGAACTTCGCACGCATCGCCCGGCAGAATTGGCCAGGGCTCAACCTGAGCGGCGCTGCTTTCGCCACCCTCCCACCTTTCAGTGAGTGTTGCGGTGAACGCAGTTGTCGCGGCATCAATTGCTCGGGTGACGCCCAGAGACGTCCAACCGGAATAATTCATTCCATTGACCAAAAGTTCTAGGTCATCCATTTGCAAGGACCTCCAACTGATTGCCTCCCATCAGAAAGCCAGGGTGACGCGGGCTGTTGCGAGCAGCGATTTCATCGGCACGGCCGGCATCGCCGTAAATCTGGTAGGCAACCAACAAGGATGGCAACGTCTCGCGCGGCACGTACTGGACGATTCGAGCGAGGTTCTGCTCTGGATTCGGTACGGCCTGGACAACGCTGGTGCGCAGATCGGACAGCGTCACGTAAATCTCATCGTTCGGAGTGGCCTCACTTTCGGTATCGATACGATCTACCAACTCCTCCCGGACCTTGATCGCGGCCTGATAGCTGTCGTAGATGGTCGGCGTTAAAGATGTAATGGTCTGCACGCTTGCAGGTCGAGCCAACGCCTGCGCTTTGCTCGCACCCTTTCCCGCGGCGGCTGATACTGGAGTGGTCACCGACGTTTGCGTCACCACGGCAGCCTTGGCAGCTTCAGCAATTACCACCTGCCGGACCAGCGCATTCATCGCGAGACTGTTCGTGGCCTGCTGCTGACGGCTCGGGGTGGCAGTGCTACCGGAGTAACTGGGTGGCGACCGGTCAAACAGGCTCGTTAACATCCCGAACGCATTGCTGCCGAACGCCAATCGGATCGAACCGAGCAGGCCTGTAATCCGGCTGACCATCTGCAACGGCTGTTGCACCAAGCTTAAAGCGTCCGAAGAGAGCCCTTTGGCTTGCAGATAGAAGTCGGAAGCCGCTTGTAGATCGCCGGCAAAATTCAAACCTGGAGCGGCCATAAACTCGCCAAGATCTGCGAGCCCAGTCGCCGCAGACTCTGCGACATAAGCAGGAAGTCCAGCGGTCAAGAAATTAGAAACAAAACTCGTCCCTGCAGCAGTCGTGACGGCATTACCTTTTGCGCTTATGGCATTGACGGTGTCGACCTTGGCCGATGGGTACGACGCCTCCCCTGCTTCGAGGAAGGTCAACTTCACGACGCACATGCCGCCTTCGCCAGAGCTCTCGCTTACGCCAAGCCCGCGGCATGTAACGGTCATTTCACCACGGTAGGGGTGTACCAACACGCCCGGACCTGCGGTTTCGCAAGCCTTGATCAGCTCGTCGCGCTGGGTCTGGTACTCCAACCCGATCAGGTAACCGGAAACCGAGAACTCCCGCGCCTTACGGCCGAGATCCTCAGTGTAGGGAACATCGCGCTGAGCATGCTCATGCACTGCCTGGCGTCTGCCGTGCGTGCTGTCTGCCGACTCCACGTAAAACGGTACGCCACGAAAACTTGCGGGGCGGTAATTGTCTCGCCAGGTCATGTCCCGCTCCAACACAAAACCCCAGCAAATGGCCAGGGTGCGGTTAAGGTGAAATTGAAGTCTCGCCACAAACCGCAAGAAGCGATTTATGATTGGGAGAACTCATCCATTTAGAA
>DQGF01000577.1:0-138 GCA_003525045.1 Pseudomonas sp.
CAGTTTTGCGCCTTGGGCTTCGATCTTGCCGTGCAGGGTGCTGCCCTCTTGCAGCAGCTCGAGCAGCCGTTCGCGCAACGCAACTCGCGCTTCACGACCGAGTTCAAAAAACCTGTTCAGCTGGCCGCCACGGGTGGC
>DQGF01000577.1:441-805 GCA_003525045.1 Pseudomonas sp.
TTCAGCTGGCCGCCACGGGTGGCTTCGACTGCAGTCTTTGCAGCGCCGTCGAACAGACCCGCATCGAGTGCCGCTTCCAGATCGAAAATATGCTCGCCGATGGCCACGCCACTGCGGGGTGCCGAGCCCTTCACGCTGAACACGCCCAATGGCAGGTTTTGCAGCGGGAAATCAGCGTGGCCGTTGGCGGAGGCAACCCAGCTACGAGTGATGGAAGTCTGAGTCATGGGTTATCTCCGGGTCGGGTCGAAAGTGGCGGGCAGCGTAGCCCAGCAGGCATCGTAGGTGGTTTGCAGTTGCGGGCAGTCCAGGGCGAAACGGCTCGGGCGCAGCACTTGGCTGGTCTCGAACATGAAGGCCATGG
>DQGF01000577.1:1101-6886 GCA_003525045.1 Pseudomonas sp.
TCTCGAACATGAAGGCCATGGTGTTGTCGATTTTCGCCGGAGCCAGCTCGGCGTTAATCGCCCTGGTGCAGGTCTCGCCGTCCGGGCCGTGGGCGCTCATGCAGCTGTGCAGCGACGCGCCGCCCGGCAGAAAGCCTTCGGCCTTGGCATCGTACTCGCCCTGGATCAGGCCCATGAATTCGTTCATCAGGTTGCGGTGGAACCACGGTGGACGGAAGGTGTTCTCGGCCACCATCCAGCGTGGCGGGAAGATCACGAAATCGAGGTTGGCCAGGCCGTGCACGCTGGTGGGCGAAGTCAGGACGGTGAAGATCGACGGATCCGGGTGATCGAAACTGACCGTGCCGATGGTGTTGAAGCGGCGCAGATCGTATTTGTACGGCACGTTATTACCGTGCCAGGCGACCACATTCAGCGGCGAATGATCCAGCTCGCAACCCCACAACTCCCCAAGGAATTTCTGCACCAGGGTGGTCGGTTGCTTGAGGTTTTCGTAATGGGCGACCGGGGTCAGGAAGTCCCGCGCATTGGCCAGGCCGTTGCTGCCGATCGGCCCCAGGTCCGGCAGGCGCAGCGGCGCGCCGTGGTTTTCGGCGATGTAGCCGCGGGCTTGCGGGTCGAGCAGTTCGACGCGAAATTTCAGGCCGCGCGGCAACACGGCGATTTCCAGCGGTTGCAGATCCAGTACGCCGAGTTCGGTGACGATGCGCAGACGGCCCAGTTGCGGCACCAGCAGCAGCTCGCCGTCGGCGTTGAAGAACACGCGTTCCATGGAGCGGTTGGCGCGGTAGCTGTAGATGCTGATCCCGGCCGGTTTTTCCGCGCCCGAGTTGGCCGCCATGCTCACCAGCCCGTCGATGAAGTCAGTGGGCTCGCTCGGGATATCCAGCGGGTTCCAGCGCAGGCGGTTGGGGGTCACTTCACCCAAGGGGCCGCCGGCCAGTTGCCGATCCAGTTTGACGAACGCCGGGTGGTTGGCCGACGGCTGAATGCGGTACATCCAGGTGCGCCGCGCTTCGCTGCGGGCCATGGTGAACGCCGTGCCGGAGAACAATTCGGTGTAGAGGCCATACGGGGCTTTTTGCGGGGAGTTCTGGCCCACGGGCAGTGCGCCGGGCAAGGCCTCGCTGCTGAATTCGTTGCCGAAGCCTGACTGATAAGCCAGCGCGGGCGCCGTTGAATCGAGGTCCATGGAGCCTCCTGAACAGAGAGTAGGCAGTGGCCTTTCGCTCGGTTGAAGAGGTCTTGGCACGCCCGGGTTATTTTTATCGTAATTCAATTACGCATAACGTAATTTGATTGAGAATGACCGTCAAGCTATAAAGACGCCCATTCGTCCCGGGATCACACCACTTCCATGGAAAAGCCTGACAGCAACGGTAAACAGAAAGTCCGCTCGGCCGAGGTCGGCACCGACATCCTCAAGGCTTTGGCCGAGTTGTCGCCATCGACCTCGCTGTCGCGTCTGGCCGAACACGTGCAGATGCCGGCGAGCAAGGTTCATCGCTATCTGCAGGCTTTGATCGCCAGCGGATTTGCCGAGCAGAACACCACCACCAACCATTACGGCCTGGGTCGCGAAGCCTTGCGCGTGGGGCTGGCCGCCCTCAACAGCATGGACGTGCTGAAAGTCGCCGCCCTGCCCTTGGCCGAGCTGCGCGATGAACTCAACGAAACCTGTTTTCTGGCGGTGTGGGGCAATCAGGGCGCGACCGTGGTGCATATCGAGCCGGCGGTGCGCGCGGTGACGGTGGTGACGCAATTGGGCTCGGTGCTGCCATTGCTCAGCTCATCGACCGGGCTGGTGTTCGGCGCTTACCTGCCCAAGCGCGAAACCGTGGATCTGCGCGAGCAGGAACTGCAAAACGACAGCGCTCACGCCCTCGCCGACGATCAGACCTATGAAACCCTGTTCGGGCAGATCCGTGACCGCGGCTTGCATCATGTGCACGGTTTGCTGATGCCCGGGGTCGATGCGTTGTCGGCACCGGTGCTCAACGCCGTCGGGCACGTGGCGGCGGTGATCACTATTGTCGGCCCGGCCTCCTTGTTTCATGCCGACGAAAACGGCCCGGCGGCACAGCGGTTGCTGGCGGCGACGCGGGCCGTGAGCTGGCGCATGGGCTATGAGTCGCCCGCCCTCAAATAATAATCCCCAATACTTTCGCTCTGGCCACCGCTTGAGTTCTACGTTCCACCCCCAACTTGCCATTGATGCGGCGCGCATGGGTTTTCACCGTATGCAACGAGATGAATAACAGATCGGCAATTTGCTGGTTCGAGTTGCCCTGTGCCACCAACGTGAGCACTTCGATTTCACGTTGACTCAGTCTATTCTGGGCGGCGGCCATCACTTCAGGATCATTACCCGGCTCGGCCCGCCCGAGGGCCTGCGGCAACCGTGGCTGGCGCAACTGCAGATCGCGCAAGGCCTGTTGCAGGTTACAACGCTCGACCAGGGCCAAGCCTTCCTGCAACGATTGCCGGGCACCTGTCGGGTTGTCGGTCAGCCAGGCGACTTCAGCCAGCGCCAAGTGCAATTGCGCTTGCAGCCCCAACATCCCCCGTTGCCTGGCCCACTGCAATTGTGTCTCAAGCCGGGCCAAAGGCATGTGCGCCTGTCCCAGATAAACCTCGGTCAGTACCAGCAGATATTCCAGGCCCGCAAGCAGCTCCAGCGTCGCCGGTGGGGACTGACGTGCGTGGGGCCCGTGATAGTGGCGCAGCACTCGGGTCAGGGCTTCATGAGCCAATTCCGCCCGTCCCTGCTGTAGCCAGAAATGGCAGCTCATTTGCAGCAGAACACTGCGGTACACCGTGTCTGGAATCCGCCGTTGTTGCATCAACCGTTCGGCGTCACGCAGCAGGACGAAAGCTTGAGCGTAATCGAGCCGATTGGCCGCCAATTGTGCCAGGCCGAGGAACCCATACAGCGCTCGTTTATCCTGGTTGCGCAGGCAGATCTGCAGGCCGGTCTCGAAATACGCCGCCGCCTGCATATCCCGGCCCTGACTCAAGCTCAGACGCCCACGACGCAGGGCAATCCGTCCCAGCAAGGGCTCGGCGAGCGGCTGCTGCCGGGTGAGCAGGCCGTACATGTTGGCGAGCAAGTGCTCGGCTCTGCCGCACGCTCCCCGTTGCTCGAGTAACTGGGCGTGATCGAGCTCCAACAGACCTTCAAACACCAGCGAGCCTTGCGCCCGGGCCAAGCACAACGCCTCTCGGTTAAGCGCCTGTGCGACCTCAAGTTCGCCCCGGACCAGGGCCTGTTGCGTCAAACCGGACAGGCACATCAGCCGGACGGGCCAGAACTCCGGACCCAATTCGCTGAGCGCCTCGAGAAAGTGTGCCCGTGAAGCGTCCATGCGCCCCTGCAAATGCAACAACCAACCTTGTTGCGCCTGCCAGCGGGCGATCAATTGCCGTTGCAGGAACGCCGACGGCTGGGGATTGAAACGGGACAAATGTTCGATGCATTCACCCGCCTGCTCAAAGCGTCCGGCAAACAACAAGGCCGCGGTGATCAGCCCGACCAATTGTGGCGAGCCGAGCATCAGTTCCTCACCTTGCTGCTCGTGCAATCGCAACAGCAGCACCACGGTCTGCTCTTCGAACAGATGCTCGAAACTGAAATGCTGCAACAGGCTGACAGCGACCTCGAACTCTTCGGCCAGCAAGGCCTGTTCGAACGCGGCCTTCCAGTCCAGTTCGGCAGCGAACCACTGACAGGCACGCCGATGCCAGGAGCGCCCGGCCGGCCATTGCTCGTCGCGCATCAACCGGGTCAGGGGAGCGAAAATCTGCAGCCAGTCTGTCGAGTCTTGCCAGGGCTCGATGAAGCAGCCCAATGCCTGCAACGCGCTCAAGCATTGAGCGCCCTCGCCCGCGCCAAACAGGTGATCGCAGAGCCGGGCATTGAAGCGTGGCAAGTGGGCCAGCACCCGCCAGGCTTCAGCAAGCTCCGGGTTCAGGCTGGCGAAGAGCTCATGCTCAAGGTAATCGTGCAGCGTGTCCGGCCGACCGTGGAGTATGTCGCTGCGTGACCAGTCGCATTTTTGCAGCAGCGCAATCCGTACGCCGGCGCACCAGCCACCACTGCGCTGGAAAATCCTCTCGGCACCTTTCGCGGCCTGGGCCGGCTCCAGGTGATGCAATAGTTTTTCAATTTCAGCGGGATTGAATGCCAGCGTGGAGCGCTCGCAATCGTACAGTTCGTCATCCAGTAGCAGGCGTGGCCAATTGCATTGCGGACGGCGCCGACCACTCAGCCACCAGGTGACCATCGGGCTGCTGACGGCCAGCAAGCGGTCGAGTAACAGATCCAGCTCCGTGTGGGGAGAACGGCAGTAGTCATCGAGAAACAGCCAGGTCGCTGACTGTAACCGGGCCAGATATTCCAGCAACGCGGGCTCATCCGCTGATGGCAGCCCCAGGGTTTGCGCCAGGCGCTGGCGAAAATCGACCACACTGATCGGCTCCCCCGCCATCGGCAGCCAATGGACCTGACACTGCGCGGGCGCGTGCATCAGACATTCGACAAGCAGCGCACTCTTGCCACTACCCGCAGGGGCGCAGAGCAATCTCACGCGTGCCGTCGATGCCAGCAACGGTTCGATCAACCGGCCGCGCGACAGGTGGTGGCAAGACAAACGGGGCAGGAGTCCAGGACGGTCCAGACACAGCGTCATGGCAGTCATAGTGGTGCGCCTTTTTATAATTGTGGCGCCACCCTAGCCCTCTCTCGACGGCTTGTTGAAGAAGTATTCAACACACTGATCGGCACCTATAAAGAAGGTGACCACGAGGTCACCTTCTTGTGTAGGAGCCTGTAGGACCGATTACCTCACCCCTGTACTCCGCAAGGCTGCCGGCGTGTAGTCCCCGGCTTTGGCCTCGACGTTGAATTCGAAGCTGCGTTTCTCCTCGTTCTTCATTCCCAGGGCAATGTAGCGACCGGCAATGAGGTCATACAGCGCTTCAACGGTATAGGCCGGAACCTGGTGATCGTAGTAAAACTGCGCATGCCCTTCGGCGACGCGCCAGAGCTGGCCGCGACCGTCGTAGTGATCGGCCAGCGCCACCTGCCAACTGTCTTCGTCGATGTACATGTGACGCTTGGCGTACACATGCCGCTCATTCGGCTTGACCGTGGCGACGATCTCCCAGACCCGGTGCAACTCATACCGGGTCAGGTCCTGATTGATGTGCCCGGCCTGGATCACGTCGGTGTACTTGAGGTTGGGCGAGTCGAGTTTGTAGCTGTTGTACGGGATGTACATTTCTTTCTTGCCGACCAGCTTCCAGTCGTAGCGATCCGGCGCGCCGGAAAACATGTCGAAGTTGTCGGTGGTACGCAGCCCGTCGGACGAGGTGCCGACGCCGTCATAGGCAACTTGCGGCGCACGTCGCACGCGGCGCTGACCGGCGTTGTAGATCCAGGCCTTGCGCGGTTCCTTGACCTGATCGAGGGTCTCGTGCACCAGCAACACATTGCCCGCCAGCCGCGCCGGCGCGGTGACTTCCTGCTTGAAATAGTTGAGCACGTTCTCCTCGCTGCCCGGTTTCAAATCCCCCAGCAGCGAGGGCACGGCCACCTCGTCCTTGAAGCGGATGACCGTGAAATCACCATTGGACTGCGGTGTTGCCTGGGTGATGGTGCGGCGCAGGTTGCCACCGTGATAACGGGTGACGTGATTCCAGATCACCTCGACGCCGTTCTTTGGAATCGGAAAGGCGTAATAACGATTGCCGGTGAAATTGGCCAAGCCGTTACCGTCGTTGATCG
>DQGF01000577.1:7169-8074 GCA_003525045.1 Pseudomonas sp.
AAATTGGCAAAGCCGTTACCGTCGTTGATCGGCGTCACGTTCAGGGCGCTGCGCTTGGCCGACTCATTGATGTCCGCCGGGACGGCCACGGTACGGTGGGTTGGATACACCGGGATTTTGTAGGTCTCGGGGTAGCGCTTGAACATCGCTACCTGGCCATCGGAGAGCTTGTCCTTGTACTTGTCCACCGTCGCGGCGGTGATGGTGAACAGCGGCTTTTCATTGGCGAACGGGTCGGCCAGGAAACCTTTGCTGTCCACGGCGCCAGCGTTTTTCGGGAGGCCACCGGTCCAGGCCGGGATCGAGCCATCGGCATTGCCGGCCTTCTCGCCCCCCAACGGGGTAAGGCTGGTGCCGAGTTTGTTCGCTTCTTCCGGCGACACCGCGGCCATCACGTTGGCAGCCAACAGGCTCAGGGCCAGGGCGCCGCATTGCAGAATCATCTTGCGCATTGAAATCATCCTCTCAGCCAGATCAGAAGTTCACGCCAAAGCTCAACGCCAGGAAGTCGCGATCTTCCAGGGTGTTGTAGTCACCGCCGAAGAAATCGGTGTAACTCAAGCTCGCGGTATAGGTGTTGCGGTAGTCGGCATCGACACCGAGGCTGATCGCCTTGGCGCCTTCGTTGAACAGCCCGTTGGGGCCGTAACCGGCGACGTCATGGGACCAGGACAGGTTGGGTTTGAAATTGATCCCGGCGATGACGTTGTTGTAATCGAGGATCGCGCGGGCTCGATAACCCCAGGAGGTCGAGGTGACGAAACCGTCGGTATCACCGCCGAAACCGTATTGGCCGTACACCGAGTCACGGCCGTAGCGCAGCTTGCTACGAGCCTCCAGCCCACCGACGTGAACAACGGCCGCCTCACCGACCAGGGTCAGTCGGTCCGCGCCCATCACCTGGT
>DQGF01000111.1:0-4926 GCA_003525045.1 Pseudomonas sp.
TTGAGGACGAAGCGCATATCGCGCAGGGGCGCTTTGTAGTCAGCCATGGCAAACCTCGCAAGATCTAAACAGGTGAATCGTGGGAGTGGTGTTTTCGTTAGGTTCGAGTGTAACCCAACAACTTTTGCGACACATAGGGTCAGGCCGTGACCGTTTTGTAATTTTTAGTCACTGGCATTTCAGTTGAAATATTTTTCGCCTGGCAGAACCGTTCGCGGGCAAGCCTCGCCCCTACCGGTCCTCGTCGTGCACGCGAGCACGAACGACACAGACCCTGTAGGAGCGAGGCTTGCCCGCGAAGCTTTTTTAAAGCCTAACCCGTTAAAGCGAGAACAACTCCGCTGGCAGCTGCATCAGACAATCGCTACCCGCCTCGATGGCCGCCCGATGAGCGCCAGTACGTGGCAACAACCGCTTGAAGTAAAACTCGCTGGTCGCCAGTTTGCCCCGACAGTAATCCGCATCGCCGCTGCCTGCATCGAGTTGCGCCTGAGCCACCAGCGCCATACGCAGCCACAGATAGCCGAGGATGATATACCCGCTGTACATCAGGTAATCCACCGACGCGGCGCCGACTTCATCCGGATTTTTCATCGCCGCCATGCCGACCCTGGTGGTCAACTCGCCCCATTGCTGATTCAGCTCGTCAAGCTGCGCCACATAACGGGCGAGTTGCGGATGCTCGGCGTTGGCGGCGCAGAATTTGTGGACGATTCTGGTGAATCCACGCAACAGCTTGCCCTGGCTGCCGAGCACCTTCCGTCCGAGCAAGTCCAGGGCCTGAATACCGTTGGTGCCTTCATAGATCGGCGCGATACGGCAGTCGCGGACCAGCTGTTCCATGCCCCATTCACGAATGAAACCGTGACCACCGAATACCTGCATGCCGTGGTTGGTCACCTCCAGCCCGGTATCAGTCATGAAGGCTTTGCAGATCGGAGTCAGGAACGCCAGCAGGTCTTCGGCCTCCTGCCGTGCGCCAGCATCCGGGCTCAGATGCGCGGCGTCCAGCAACTGCGCGGTGAAGTAGGTCAGCGCCCGGTTGCCTTCGTTGAAGGCCTTCATGGTCAACAGCATCCGGCGCACATCAGGATGAACGATGATCGGGTCGGCGACTTTTTCCGGCGCTTTCGGGCCGGTCAACGAGCGCATCTGCAGACGATCGTTGGCGTACTTGATTGCCCCCTGGAAACTGGCCTCCCCCAGACATAGTCCCTGCATCCCGGTGCCAAGGCGCGCATGGTTCATCATGGTGAACATGCAGTTCAGGCCCTTGTTCGGCTCACCGATCAAAAAGCCCCTGGCCCCGTCGAAGTTCAGTACGCAGGTGGCGGAGGCCTTGATACCCATTTTCTGTTCGATGGAGCCGCAGGAAACACCATTGCGCTCCCCCGCTTCGCCTTCGGCGTCAGGCAGGAACTTGGGCACGATGAACAGCGAGATGCCCTTGGTACCCGCCGGCGCATCCGGCAATTTCGCCAGCACCAGGTGAATGATGTTATCGCTCATGTCGTGCTCGCCGGCCGAGATGAAAATCTTGCTGCCGGATATCGAGTAACTGCCGTCGGCCACAGGTACCGCGCGAGTCTTGATAATGCCCAGGTCAGTGCCGCAATGGGCTTCGGTCAGGCACATGGTGCCGGTCCACTGGCCGGCGGTGAGTTTGCTCAGGTAGGTCTGTTTTTGCTCTTCGGTACCATGGGCGTGGATCGCTGACATCGCACCGTGGGTCAGGCCGGGGTACATGCCCCAGGACGTGTTGCTGGAGCCGACCATTTCGCTGATGACCAGGCCCAGGGAGCTGGGCAAGCCCTGGCCGCCGTATGTCGGATCCGCCGCCAGACCATGCCAGCCGCCTTCGACGTATTGTGCGAATGCCTGCTTGAACCCTGCAGGCGTCGTCACCACGCCGTTGTCGAAATGGCAGCCTTCTTCGTCACCGCTGCGGTTCAGCGGTGCGAGCACGTTCTCACAGAATTTCGCACCTTCTTCGAGGATCGCATTGACCATGTCCGGGCTGGCGTCGGTAGCACCCAGCGCGGCGTAGTTGCTGTGAAAGTCGAACACGTGGTCGATCAGAAAGCGCATGTCGCGCAGTGGAGCTTTGTACTCGGGCATGGTCATTTCTCCGGCAGCAGATTCCTCAAACCTACTGCCGCCAGTCAGGTCCCACAATCACAGTCCAGACGCTGAATGCGCCATCATCACTCATCCCGTAGCGGCATCCATGCGCACCAGGCAACGTTTACTCCCTGAACGCTGAGCACAAAAAAGCCGCTGCTCCCGAAGAAGCAGCGGCCTTGTGAAGAACCGCGAAAGGCTTAGTAGCCCAGTGCGAAGTCTTCTTCTTTCATGTCCATCAGGTTGCTGGCGCCCGACAGCATGGTTGCCACGTGAGTGCGGGTACGCGGGAGGATGCGCTGGAAGTAGAAACGTGCGGTCTGCAGCTTGGCGGTGTAGAACGCCTCTTCGGCAGTGCCGGCAGCCAGTTTCTCGGCCGCCAGGCGCGCCATGTCAGCCCAGAAGTAAGCCAGGCAGGCGTAACCGGAGTACATCAGGTAGTCCACCGACGCCGCGCCGACTTCTTCGCGATCCTTCATGGCCGCCATACCGACCTTCATCGTCAGCTCGCCCCACTCTTTGTTCAGCGCAGCCAATGGCTCGACGAACTCTTTGACCGCTTCGTTGCCTTCGTTGGTCTGGCAGAACTTGTGGACGATCTTGGTGAAGCCTTTCAGAGCCTCGCCTTGAGTCATCAGCACTTTACGCCCCAGCAGGTCGAGCGCCTGGATGCCGGTGGTGCCTTCGTACAGCATCGAAATGCGGCTGTCGCGAACGTTCTGCTCCATGCCCCACTCGGCGATGAAGCCGTGGCCGCCGTAGATTTGCACGCCGTGGTTGGCGGATTCGAAACCGACTTCCGTCATGAAGGCTTTGGCGATTGGCGTCATGAACGCCAGCAATGCGTCGGCTTTCTTCTTCTCTTCTTCGTCCACGCCGTATTTGACGATATCGACTTGTTTGGCGGTGAAGTAGACCATCGCACGGTTGCCTTCGGCGAACGCCTTCATGGTCAACAGCATGCGACGTACGTCAGGGTGCACGATGATCGGATCAGCGGCTTTTTCCGGCGCTTTCGGGCCAGTCAACGAGCGCATTTGCAGACGATCACGAGCGTATTTCAGGCCGCCCTGGAAACCGATCTCGGCGTGAGCCAGACCTTGCAACGCAGTACCCAGACGCGCGGTGTTCATAAAGGTGAACATGCAGTTCAGGCCTTTGTTCGCCGGGCCGATCAGGAAGCCGGTGGCCGCGTCGAAGTTCATCACGCAGGTGGCGTTACCGTGGATGCCCATTTTGTGTTCCAGGGAACCACAGGTCACGGCATTGCGAGCACCGATCGAACCATCAGCGTTCGGCATGAACTTCGGAACGATGAACAGCGAAATACCTTTGGTGCCCGCCGGTGCATCCGGCAGGCGTGCCAGCACGATGTGGACGATGTTGTCGGCCATGTCGTGTTCGCCGGCCGAGATGAAGATCTTGGTACCGGACACTTTGTAGGAGCCATCGGCCTGAGGTTCGGCCTTGGTGCGCAGCATGCCCAGGTCGGTGCCGCAGTGTGGTTCGGTCAGGCACATGGTTCCGGTCCATTCGCCGGACACCAGTTTGGTCAGGTAAGCCTCTTGCTGCTCAGGCGTGCCGTGTTCGGAAATGGTGTTCATCGCGCCATGGGACAAGCCCGGGTACATGCCCCACGACCAGTTGGCCTCGCCCACCATCTCGCTGACCGCCAGGCCCAGAGACTCCGGAAGACCCTGGCCGCCGTGCTCTACGTCGTGGGCCAGGCTTGGCCAGCCGCCTTCGACGAATTGCTTGTAGGCTTCCTTGAAGCCCGTCGGGGTTTTAACGCCGGACTCGCTCCAGGTGCAGCCTTCGGTGTCACCCACGCGGTTCAGCGGAGCCAGCACCTGCTCACAAAACTTGGCGCCTTCTTCGAGAATGGCGTCAACCATGTCCGGAGTTGCGTCCTGGCAAGCCGGAAGGCTCTGATAATGCGCTTCGTAGCCGAGCAGTTCGTCACGAACGAAGCGAATATCACGCAAGGGGGCCTTGTAGTCAGGCATAGCGAAAAACCTCTGCTGATGTAACCGGGAATGAACGACCGCGTTGATTTGTTCTGGCGGTCAAACAGTTGTTTGAAACATACGTTTACGTCCAATTCTTGTCAAGCGCCGATCTTTTGCCGTCCGTCATCACACGACGGGAATGGCGGGCGTGCAGCCACGCAACAGCGTCGATGAATTCAACCGGTTGTTGAGGAAAGATTAGTTGAGGGATAAGGACTTACGCAGAAAAACGCCGCGAATGATCGCGGCGCTGGAACGCTGGTTCAGTGAGGGATCAGGCAAAGGTATCGATCAACGTACCGAGCACTTCATCGGCTCTTCTTCAGTCCAGCAGATCCAGTTGAAGATGCTCGGCCACCGCTTCGGCTGTCACCAGTTTGAGTTTCGGCACTCGTCCAAGGCATGGCGCCGGGATTCGCTCGGCCAGTGTCGCCAGGTTCTCTTCCAGCCGCGCCGTCTTCGGATCGATGATATTGGCCACCCAGCCCGCCAACTGCAGGCCATCCTGCGCAATCGCCTCGGCCGTCAGCAGCGCATGATTGATGCAGCCCAGGCGCACGCCGACCACCAGAATCACTGGCAGATCCAGCGCCATCGCCAGGTCCGACAGGTTGTCCTGATCCGCCAGTGGCACGCGCCAGCCGCCGGCGCCTTCGATCAGGGTGAAGTCGGCTTGCATGTCGAGAATCTCCCGCATCGGCGCCAACAGTGATTGCACCGTCAACACCACGCCCGCCTCCCGCGCCGCCAGATGCGGCGCGATCGCCGGTTCGAATGCCACTGGATTGACCTGTGC
>DQGF01000111.1:5218-7617 GCA_003525045.1 Pseudomonas sp.
TGACCTGTGCATACGTTAAGGGCACCGAGCATTGCGCCATCAACGCCAGCGCATCGGCATTACGCAAGCCCTTGGGTGTCACATCGCAACCGGAGGCGACCGGTTTGCCCGCCGCCGTGCTCAAGCCCGTCGAGCGTGCGGCATGCAACAGGCCGGCAGCCACGGTGGTCTTGCCGACATCGGTGTCAGTACCGGTGATGAAATAGGCTGCGCTCATATGGGTTTCTCCAAAACGGCGTACACCACTTGATAAGTCGCCGGCAGACCTTTGCCCTGGCGAAACTGCTCATACGCCTCGATCAAGCCGAGGATCCGCGCCCTGCCGGTCAAACCGCCCGGCCGACCCGGGTTCAGATTGTGTGCACCCAGTGCCTTGAGCTCATGGGTCAGGCTACGCACATCCGGGTAATGCAACACATGGGGACGGGTTTGCAGCCTCACGACTTTCAAACCGCTGTCGGCGCACAGCTGTTGATAAACCCCGAACTCACGGAAGCGATTGACGTGCACCATGCCGTCCACCTGACGCCAACTGTCACGCAATTCATACAACGTACCCACGCACAGACTAGCAAACGCGAAAATGCCGCCCGGTTTCAACACTCGATGCGCCTCACTGAGCACCGAGGCGAAGTCTGAGCACCACTGCACCGCAAGGCTGGAGAAGATCAAATCGCAGGTCGAAGCCTGTAATGGCAGGCGCTCCGCATCCCCGGCGATGAAATGCGTGGCGCCACCCAAAGGCCGTGCGTGATTGAGCATGCCTTCGGCAATGTCCAGCGCCACGCCGTGACCGGCAGGGAAACACTCGCTCAGCGCCCGGCTGAAGTGCCCGGTGCCGCACCCCAGATCCAGCCAGCGACCCGGCACGAAATCTTCCGGCAAGCGGCTCAATAGTTGGCTGCCGACATCGCGCTGCAATTGGGCAACGCTGTCATAACTCGCCGCTGCGCGGGAAAAGGAGGCCGCCACCTGGCGCTTGTCAGGCAAGCCGCCGGGCAAGTTTGGAAGGGATAAATCAGTCATTACCGAACTCATGCAAAAAGGCCTGGATTGCCCCCGCTACACCGTGGGGGTCCTCCAGAAGAAATGCGTGACTGGCCCGTTCAATCAGGCCGACTTCTACATCCGGGAGCAACGTCAGCAGGTCTTGCGCCGCTTCGGCCGGAACCAGCCCGTCGAGGCCAGCGAACAGGTGCAATTGCGGGCCGCGGAATGCTTGCAGCGCTTGACGGGTATCCAGTTGCGCAAGCACTTCCAGACCGCTTATCGACACCGATGCACTGGTATGCGGCGCGCCACCGAGCAACAGTCGCGATAATCCGCGCGGGTCTGCAGAGCCCTGAGCGCAGAGCAGCGAAAAGCGTTTCAACGTCAGGCGCGGATCAGCCTTGCAGCCGGCCAGAAACGCATCGAACGTCTCGCCGGACATCGCGCTCGGCCATTGCTCGTGGGCGACAAAGGAAGGATTGCTCGCCAAGGTCATCAAGCCGCAGCAGCGATCGCCGCGTCGGCTCGCCAATTCGGAGGCGAGCATACCGCCGAGCGACCAGCCACCCAGCCAGGCGTCCTGAGGCAGGGTCGAGTCCAGCTCATCGAGCCATTCTTCCAGGTCGCTCGACTCCAGCTCCGGCAATGGTTCGATCTCGACCCGCAGGTGTTCATCCAGCCCCTGCAATGCTGCAGCCAATGGCTCCAGCGGTGAAATCCCGAGGCCCCAGCCGGGCAGCAGAATCAGACGATTACGCATGGCTTGGCTCCGGTCCCAGTTGTTGAAAACAATCGGCCAATCCATTCAACAATAGCTGCACCTGCGCCTCGCTGTGGGCAGCGGTCAGGGTCACGCGCAGACGGGCGCTGCCGGCAGGCACGGTCGGCGGACGAATCGCCGTCACCATCAAACCGCGTTCGCGCAGCATCTGCGACAGTCGAACCGCACGCCCGGCATCGCCGATCATGATCGGCTGGATCGGCGTGAAGCTGTCCATCAACGCCAGGCCCATCTGCTCGGCACCCTGGCGGAACTGGCGGATCAGCGTTTTCAGATGCTCGCGCCGCCAATGTTCAGTACGCAGCAGTTCGAGGCTTTTGAGCGTCGCGCAAGCCAGGGCGGGTGGTTGGCTAGTGGTGTAGATGTACGGGCGGGCAAACTGGATCAGGCTTTCGATCAGCTCTTCACTGCCAGCCACAAACGCTCCGGCGGTGCCAAACGCCTTGCCGAGGGTGCCGACCAGTACCGGCACGTCGTCCTGGCTCAGTCCAAAATGCTCGACAATGCCCCCGCCATTGGCCCCCAGCGGACCAAAACCGTGGGCGTCATCGACCATCAGCCAGGCGCTTTTGGCCTTGGCTTCCCGGGCCAGCGCCGGCAGATCGGCGATGTCGCCGTCCATGCTGAA
>DQGF01000568.1:0-539 GCA_003525045.1 Pseudomonas sp.
ATCGACAGCTTGTTCATTTCCTCATCGATGCGTTTTTGCGCCTGGGCCGGCAACACCTTGCCTTCCAGACGTTGCTCGAACTGTTCGATGTCGGCGCTGCGGTCATCCTTGGTCAGCCCCAGCTCTTGCTGAATGACCTTCAACTGTTCCTTGAGGAAGAATTCGCGCTGATGCTCACCGATCTTGCGGTTAACTTCGGCGGAAATCTCTTTCTGCAAGCGCGCGACTTCGACTTCCTTGCGCAGCATCGGCAGGACTTTTTCCATGCGCTTGAGCATCGGCACGCAGTCGAGCACTTCCTGCAGTTCGCTGCCGGTGGCCGAGGTCAGGGCGGCGGCGAAGTCGGTCAGCGGTGACGGGTCGTTGGGGCTGAAGCGGTTGAGGTAGTTCTTCAGCTCTTCGCTGTACAGCGGGTTGAGCGGCAGCAGTTCCTTGATCGCGTTGATCAGCGCCATGCCGTAGGCCTTGACCTCGTCGGTCGGCTCGGTGGGCTGGTGCGGGTATTCGACTTCCACCAGATACGGCGGGGGGGGGGGGGG
>DQGF01000568.1:847-2885 GCA_003525045.1 Pseudomonas sp.
GTGCTTGAGCCAGGTGCGGATGCGCACGCGGGTCAGGCCCTGGGCGACAAACTGCAGCTTGCCGTTTTCGCGGCTGGCGTGGTGCACCTTGACCAGTGTGCCGTAGAGCGGCAGGGCCGAAGTGTCGAAGTGGCGCGGGTCTTCCTGGGGCGTGTCCATGTAGAACAGGGCCAGGGAGTGGTGATCGGATTTGCTGACCAGATCCAGTGTTTCAGCCCAGGGTTCTTCGTTGACGATGACCGGCAGTACCTGGGCCGGGAAGAACGGGCGGTTGTGGATCGGGATGATGTAGACCTTGTCCGGCAGGTTCTGGCCTGGCAGGGCGAGGCCTTTACCGGTGGAGTGGTGTTCGGCGTTCTCCGGATCGGCGTATTCGCTCGGGTCTTCAGGGAATTCTTGCTGGTCGCTCATGGGGCACCTGCGCAATGGAGTATGGGTCTTAGATGGGGCAGGTGGGGGGTGGTTTCAATGGCTGGGGATATTTCCGGGGGTATGTTCAGGATTTTACGGTTCGTTAAATTGTCGGTGTGGCTGTTTCAAAATAGATGGTGCTGCAACTGTCTCGGGCCATTGCCCGCCTGATCGAAGATCCATTGCTCAACCCCCGGCAGTGTTCGCAACGCCGTAAATACAGCTGAGACATCTTGCGATGTGCACAGCACATGCACGTTGGGGCCTGCGTCCACCGTTGCGCACACCTGTAGCCCTTCGCGCCGCAGTTGTCGAACCCGGTCCAGAATCTGCAGCGTCGCCGGTTGCCAGTAGAAGATCGGAGGTTGTGAAGTCATGGCGATCATATGCATCTCCACGGCTTCGCGCTCCACGGTATCGGCCAATGTGTCGAAGTCACGGTTCAGGATGGCTTCGCGGAGGGTGTCCAGCCGTTCGGGCAGCAGGCTCAGACGGGTCGGGTAAAAGGGGCTGCTGGCGGCGAGGTGATGGCCTTGGCGGGAGCTGATGTTTTTGTGCCCGGCATCGACGACAGCGATCAAGTCATGCAGTGGCCAGTGCTGCGCGGGTGCGAACTGTTCTGCGGGGCCTTCCAGTTGTCCAGGATGTGCTGGCCACTGCACGAACCCCCCCATGACCGAGCGCGCTGCCGAGCCGGAGCCGGACAAGCGCGCCAGTTGGCTGAGGTCGGGGCTATTCAGCGATTGCCCACAGCGCAAAGCGAACGCCAGTGCCAGCGCACTGAACCCGGATGCCGATGAGGCAATGCCCGCACCGGTCGGGAAGCTGTTGACGGTTGCAATGCGCAACGGCTGCCAATCGTCGAAGTGCTGACGCAATTGCTGTAGATGCTGCTCGATCCCGAGGCGCATGGACGCTTGCGCGGGCATCAGTGAGCCGTTGGCTGTTTTCCACAGGATCTCATCGGTCGTGCCGCTCGTCTGCGGCGATAACGTGCAATAGCTGACGCACTGGTTCAGGGTCATGGAGAGGGAGGCATTGTTGGGAAGCGTCCGTTGCGCATCACTCATGCCCCAGTATTTGATCAGCGCAATATTGCTGGGCGAGGAGACGCTTACCTTATTCATCTTTCGCTGACCTCCAAACCATCGACTGCCAGTGGCGCGTGGATTCTGCGAAATTGCGCCAGTTCCGGTAGCCCGGGTGCGCCGATCACCAGGAGCGCGCCGCGCGCCGCGTAATCGAGCACGAAATGAAACGTGTAACACCGATGAAAGTTGAGATCGGGCAACTGCAGCTCTATCCGCTCGTCCTCACGCGGTCGCACCTGGATGTTGCAATACAGGCCCAGCGAAGTGGCAATTGCAGGGCAACCGTGCAGCACGGCGTGCTCGCCCATCAGGATTATTTTGCCGGGAGCGCGCGCCTGGATGATCGCAGATGTCATAGTTCAGCGACCCAGTTGCACGTGGGCGCGGACCAGGTGATGAGACGCCTGGGCAGCCATGATCGACAGTTCACCGGCCAACACCAGGGCGCCGAGTACTTCTGCCAGGCGCAACGTGTCGACGCCGGGCGCCTTGGCCCCCAGGACAATCCCCATCAATGCCAGCGTTTCTCGTTGAGT
>DQGF01000054.1 GCA_003525045.1 Pseudomonas sp.
AAGCCTCGCTCCTACAGGGGGTTTTGCGTTTGTTCTATGAACCTTTGCCTTTGGCATTGGCCGGGTCGTAGACCTTGGTCAGGTCACCCCCGAGGCGGAAGGTCTTGAACGGCTGCATCTCGTGCTTTTTCTCCAACACCTCCGGCGAGCAGGTGTAGAGCGTGCAGAACGGTTCGAGCCAGGCGAATTTCGAGTCGACCTTGAGGTCGGTCATGTCCTGTTCCTTGCCGCTCTTTTCCTCGAAGTCGTCCTGGTCTTCAACCCCGGCGAGCACTCGATCAGCCAGGCGTTTCAACGCGCCGTTGTTTTCCTGACGCAAATCCACACCGTTGACCTGGGCGAAGCTGGCGATCATCGCCAGCGGCGGCAGGGCATAGTTGTGATAGGCGAGGGCGCGTTGCTGGCGCTTGAGCTCGTTGGGCAGGAAACCCTGGGCGTCGATTTGATTGGCGCCGACCTTGAATTCCTTCACCGACCAGTCGAACAGATCGCGGCGGTTAGTGGCGATGGAGGTTGCCATCACCGACCAGGCGGACCAGTAAGAGTGGTTGTTGGTTTTTTCCAACGGCAGGTTGTCCCAATCGCTGACCACTTGATCAGCCATCTTGCTGAACCAGGCTTCGATCAACTGCGATTCCTGCTGGTGGTTCGCCAACGGATGCGAGTCGGAGAACTTCAGGCGGATATAGGACGACGCCATGCTGCCCAGGGCCCATTTACGCATCGACTTGCCGGTGTGGTTGAAGTCCTTGGACATCAACGCATCGGCCTTGGCCCAGGCGGTCAACCAATTCAGGGTGCATTCCAGCTGTTCCGGACGACCGTCACGCATGTACTGCATCACGCGCTTGCTGGTGCCGCGCTCAATCTTGGTGATGTCGGCCGTGGTGTCACGGAAGGCTTTTTCCGATGCCTCGTTCAGGGTCGAACGGGCCTTGTCGGAACCTTCGTACTTGCTGCGAAATTGCAACGAACCGGTGTAGGGCGTTGGCATTGCATCACAGCCTTCGCTCTTGTCGCCGGTTTTGACTTTTTCAATCGGTGCGAAATAACCCTGGGGCGGACGCAGGGGCGCGGCGGCCTGAGTCGCCCCGGCAAACATGGCCAGGGTCAACAGGGACGGTGCGATCAATCTTTTCAAAGTTCGGGTTTGCATAGTTGCCTCATTGCCCGGCTTGAGCGGTACGCTGCCCAGTGCCAGGGAATACGTTGCGTTTGCAGATTTTCGCTTCGACTTTCTGCGGCGCGGCACCTGCTTCAGGGCCCTGGACTTCGACGGCCAGCAGATTCTGCGAGCCCCAGTCTTGGTCCGTGCGCAACTCGAAGGCGAAACGCCCGTCGGTATCGGAGGTTTCCGGTTTTTCGATCTTGATGTCCTCGTGGCGACCGTTCATGTACCAGAGGGTGGCTTGCAGGGTTTTCACCGACGGATCGGCGAAGCGGATATCAACCTGGTGGCTGCTGTTCTGCAGGTTCAGGTTCTTGCTATTGACCATCAATTCGTTCTTGCCCGGTTTCAACGTGGTGCTGCCGGTCATCTGTGCATCCTTTCCTTCGCAACCGTTGTCCAGCAGCGCCATCATCTGGCGGTAGGTGGTTTCCTGGTCGAGGCGATAGAGCGGCGAGAATTCCCAGATCAGAATCTTCGGCGGCTTGGTCTGGAACTCTTCGCTGCCCAGGTACTGCAGCATCGAACCTTCCAGGCCACCGCCGGGGAACGCCACGTTGAGGATGTCGGCGCCGATGGCCTCTTGGAGGAAACCGGCGAAGTTGTAGTTCTTGCCACTGTGGCTGGTGCCGACCAGGGTGATCTCCGGATTGCCGGAATCACTGAACAGATCGCCATCGCCTGCTTCGCCCTTGGGCTCGGTGGTGAACTGATCCATGTACTGGATCGCGTAGCTGGTGCCACAGAGTTGACCGGCCATGTTGTGTAATGTTCCGGTCTTGCCCATGCGACCCGACTTATGGGTCTCGAATTCACGCTTGGGAATGTCGGCGAAGGCCGGAATCTGCTTGACCTTCTCGGCCACGATTTTTGCCGTGCGCTGGGCGCCGTACGGTGTCCAGTGCTGGTCGCCGCGGAAATAGAAGTCGTGCGCCGGCAGGGTGTCGGGCAGCGATTCATTGGTCAGTGGCGACAGGTCCGGAACGACGTAGCCCATCTGCGCGAAACGGCCGAGCATGGTCTTGTAGTTCTTCAGCGCCTTGTCGAAATCGAATTGGGCTTTCTCTTGCGGATTGAGCTTGTTGCGGTTCACCAGGCCACGAGTGGGTTGATAAACAACAACGAGCTCCACGCCTTTGCTCTTGAACGCATCGTGCAGCTCTTTCATGCGTTTGTAGCCGGCGGGCGTGGTGTCGAATTCGGTGCGCAAGTCTTCCTGGGTCCGGAACAGCCAGTCGCCCTGGGCCTGCACCAGCGTCGTGAAGTTCTGCTGGTAGCGCGTGGTGTAGTTCTTCGCGTCGTGGGCTTCGGGGCACAGGTTGCAGCACGGTTCGGCGCTGAAGCTGGGCGCTTTGGCTTCATCGGCCCGAGCACCGGCGCTCGCCGCGAGAATGCCGGCGGTCAGGGCCGACAGGCTGAGTAATTTGATCAAGTGTGGGCGCATAAAATTATCCTCAGTCCTGCATTTCGGTCTGGCGTTCGACAGGGTCGATCAGCACGGCTTTCTGCTGGCGCACCAGCAGGTCGAGAATTTCATCCTGGCGCTCGCCGAGAATCCCGTTGAAGCTGATGCCGCTGGATTTGGTCGGCGCGAGCATGGACACGCGATACAGCTCGACGCTCAACGGCGAGTCGATGGACAGCGGTCCGCTGCCGTTGCCGGCCAGTTCGCCACCGACGATGATCAGGGACACCTGGGTGTCGAACGGATCGAGGTCGATGTCCCGGTCGGTGTCGCTCAGGTCCTTGATGTGGCCGTAGACCCCGGTCAGGCCGTTGGCCATGGCCAGGTTTTCGTAGAGGCGGATGTTCACGCTGTTACGAATCCGGATGCCATGGCGCCGGTTGCTGATTACCTTGTTGCCCCACAGCAGGTTGTTGCCACTCTCGTAGAGGGTGATGCCGTCGGTGTGGTTCTTGTAGATCTCGTTGTAGGCGATCAGGTTGTTCACGCTGTTACGGTCGATCACCAGGCCCGACAACTTGTTGTCGTAGCTGCGGTTGTTGAAGATGAAACTGTCGTTGACCTCACGGGAAATGATGATCCCGTGCTTCTTCTTGGTCCCGAATACCGTGTTGTCGGCAATGATCAAACCGTGCGAACGGTCATGGGGGTCGATGCCGTAGACGATGTTGTCTTTGTAGGTATTGCCCTTGACCACGAAGTCGCGGGTTTCGTAGCAGTAGAAGCCGTACCACATGTCCGAGAACTCGGAACCGACGATCCAGCCAGACGGTTCAGGGCGATTGAGAACCTTGGCCGTGCTCGGGGG
>DQGF01000550.1:0-3541 GCA_003525045.1 Pseudomonas sp.
GGGCTTGCCCCACAAGGTTTAGTGACCGGCGACGATCAACCCACCGCCCCCCTCGCCACACGGAGCTGTTGCGTCTGTTATCTCACGGCCAAAACCGAACTTGCCCGGCATTTACCAATCAGTTCCTTACAGACCCTTTAGATGGAGCTCCGCGTTTTGCTCAAATTCAAGACCGCGATACTACTGGGGGCGTTGCTGATTCTGGGTAGCAACGAGCTGGAAGCCGTCACGTTGCCGGGTGTTCCCGCCGCCGCTGAGGAACCCGCAAAGCCAGAACCACTGGTGCAGGGCGGTCTGCTCGGGGCCATCAGTTCCAGCATCGACGATGTTCAGGACAAGCTCGACCTCAACGAAAACCTGGTCGACGCCTGGCGCCTGCGGGCCGGTCGGGCAGCGGATGAAGTGGACAAGCTGGTCAATCGCCCCTCGAGTCGTTCAGGCTGGAGCGTGGCGGGTGATTTTCTGATGTTGTCCGGTGTCTGGCTCGGCGTCTTTGCCTTGCTCACCGTACTTGGTGGCATTCTCGCCAAACGCCTGAACCAGGGCCGCTGGCTGCAAACCCGTCAACGCAGCCAGGATCTGCTCATCTATTTGCTGCCTTACACCTTGCCTGCGCTGATCTGTCTACCGCTGACGCTCTACGTCAGCCACTTCCTGCCAGCCTCGGTGGGTCGCGCGCTGGCGCTGTGTTTTGCCTACGCCACCAGCAGCGGCATTTTCTCGACCTCGATGCTGCTCTGCGTGATTGTCATGTTCAACACCGGACACAAACGCACGGCAGTGCAGATCATCCGCGATTACTGCCCAAGACCACTGTTTCTGATCGGCTTTCTCGCAGCCCTCAGCGACGCCTTGACCAGCCCGCAAATCGCCCGGCAACTGGGTGGCAATATCACCAGCAGTATTGCGGTGTTCACCGGTCTGTTCGCCTCGATCATCTTCGGTTTGCTGGTGATTCGCCTGCGCCGTCCGGTGGCGCATCTGATCCGCAATCGACCGCTGGCCCAACGCCTCAAACAGCCTTCGCTGCAGGAATCGCTGCGGATCTTTTCCGGGCTCTGGTATTGGCCCATCCTGCTGATGGTCATGGTCTCGGCGATCAACCTGATCGGCGTTGGCGAGGACAATCAAAAGGCACTGCGCTGTGCGCTGTTCACCACTATTCTGCTGATCGCCTCGGTATTTCTCAGCACGATATTCCAGCACATGTTCAAGTCCCGCCAGGCCGAAGCGGTCAAGCGCAGCAGCGCCTACAAGGAACGTTTTCTCAGTCTTCTGCACGCCTTGTCGCGGATCGTCATGGCCGTGGCGTTCATTGAAGTCCTTGGGCGGATCTGGGGCGTGTCGCTGTTCGAATTTGCCGAACGCAACTCGGTGGGCCGGGCGATCAGCGATTCGTTGAGCAGCATTGGCCTGATCTTTCTGGTCACCTGGCTACTCTGGGTGGTGCTCGATACGGCGATCCAGGAAGCGCTGAAACCGCCGGTCAACAAACGTGCGGCGCAGCCCAGTACGCGAGTCAAAACCATCCTGCCGCTGCTGCGCAACGCGATCAAAATCATCCTGGTGGTGATCTGTGCGATTACCACCATGGCCAACCTGGGAATCAACGTCGCGCCGCTGCTGGCCGGTGCCGGGGTGGTCGGCCTGGCCATCGGTTTCGGATCGCAGCAACTGGTGCAGGACGTCATCACCGGGCTGTTCATCATCATCGAAGACACCTTGTCGATCGGCGACTGGGTGGTACTCGATTCCGGTCACGCCGGCACGGTCGAAGGCCTGACCATCCGCACGTTGCGCCTGCGTGACGGCAAGGGTTTCGTGCACTCGGTGCCGTTCGGCCAGATCAAGGCGGTGACCAACCAATCGCGACAATTTGCTTATGCGTTCTTCTCGGTGCAATTCACCTACGACACCGACGTGGACAAGGCCATCGAACTGATCCGCGAGGCGGGTGATTCGATCCGTGACGATGCGTTTCTCAAGTACAACCTGCAAGGGCCGCTGGATGTGTTCGGCGTCGACAAGATGGACCTCAACGGCGTGGTGCTGACGGCGCAGTTCCGCACGGTGTCGGGCGGGCAATATGCGGTGAGCCGGGCGTTCAATCAGCGGCTGAAAAAGCTTGTGGATAACAGCCCGTGGGTGCATTTCGCGCAGACTTATCCACAGCAGGTGTTGATGCCCAGACGGCAGCTGGATGAGCCGGAAGAAGACGGGCCGATGGCGGAGCATTCGTCGGTGTTGCTGCCGGATCAGTCGCGAACCCAATAGTTTGTGTTGATGCTGATGGCCCCTTCGCGAGCAAGCCCGCTCCCACAGGTTCTCTATTGTTTGCAGTTTTGCATTCAACACAGAACCCTGTGGGAGCGGGCTTGCTCGCGAAGGGGCCCGCCCAGACAACATCAATGTCGGATCAGTTTGTTTTGTAGTTTTGCACTGGCTTGCTGATCCAGCTCCAACCAAAAATGCTGCCTGCCCGCAATCTCGGCAGCCGCCGGCAACCCATCGCGATACACCAGTCGATTACTCGCCAACGCCGGCACTTTCGCGCCGGGCAACAGCGTGCCAGCGAGATTCAGCGGATCGACCCCGCACACCGCAATCAAACTCCCGTCATGAGGCCGTCGCCGCACTTCCCGCAGCAACGGAATCGCTTCAGGCAATGCGAACTGCTCACCTGCCAAACCGCTGACGAACCGCCCGCCACGAATCTCGCCCCGGGCTTCCAGCCGATGGAACGTACGCAGCAATTCACGCCAGCTCGGCAGCCAGTCAGCCTCGCGTTCCAGCAGACGCCAGAACACCACGCCATAGCGCCGCAGCAAGGTCATGGCGATATGTTCAAGGGTATTGCTCGGCGTGGGCGCCGGACGCGGATTATCCACCACCGGCGCGGCAGCCCCGCGTCGCAGCAAGGCCCAACGCCCGGCATCGTCCATCCCGCCGACAAACGCCCCGCGCCCGCGTCGGCTGCTGCGGTTCTGCCGTTTGCTGGCCGGGGTGATCAGCGCTCGCAGGCCGGCGAAACTGTCGGCATTCACCAGCCCGGCGCCTACCAGTTCCTGCAAGGCGATTTCCAGCTCCGAGCGCAGCAGGTGTGCCTCGTGAGTCAGCTCATCGAAAAACAGTGCGCCGTGCTGGCTGAGGGCTTCGTGAACCTTTTGCGTTTTAGGCGACAGTTCGCTGACCGGGGTTTGCTCGGTCAGGCTGCTCCACAACCCGACCTGAGTGCGCGGCAACAGCAGAATCGGTGTGCTGCGCAGCGCCGTGCTGGCGCTCTTGTTGCGTGCAGTCAGGCGAGTCCAGACCAGTTTGCCGCTGCGACACAGATCATCCAGCCAGCTCGCCGAATAGCCTTTGATCCGCGCCGGCAGAATGTCGCTGTCCCAGGCTGACGCGGCGGCGGGGTAGCCTTCGAACTGCCCGACAATCGCCGGCAACACCGCACTGCCCTGGCCTTGGGTCGCAGTGGACAGATGCTGCCAGTCAAACAGAAAACGCATGAAATCCTGCAGCGCCACCGGCTCGATTTCCCGCC
>DQGF01000550.1:3831-4591 GCA_003525045.1 Pseudomonas sp.
CCTGCAGCGCCCCCGGCTCGATTTCCCGCCGCAGACGCTTGACCGTGTAGCGATGAATGCGCGCCAGCAGATGCCGTTCACACCATTCTTCCTGCGTCGCCCCTGGCGAAAACCGGCCGCGCAGCACATAACCTTCGCGCTCCAGATCAGCCAGCGCCTGGGTGACCCGAGCCGCCGGTAATCCCAAGGGTTCGGCAATCGCTTGCAGTGGCAACGGAGCAAAAGCGCTCAGCCGTGCGCGAATCACTTCCAGTACCGCTGCGTCCGGCTCCCAGGCTTCATCGAAACCCGGCAACGCCTCCAGCGGCGGCAACAATGTGGCGTGTGGATAAATCGCCTGCACGCAAGTCAGCCGTTCCAGCGCCAGCCACAGCGATTGTTCGGTGTTGATCTGCAAACGACTGGCGCGGCCGCTGTCCGCCAAAGCGTTCAGCCAATCGCACCAGTGAGGGTTGGCCTGCGCCTCGGCATCGGTGATGCACGCCAGGCTCATCAACGCCTCATGCATTTCATCGATGCCCGTGGGCGCAGGCCAGGCTTCGTCGCGTACGGCTTGAATCGCCTCGGCATCCAGTGCGCCGAGGTCATCGGTGGATTGCGGATCGGTCCAGCGGCGATTGAGCACGGCTTGCGTGCGGCGCTCTTCCAGCGGGGCATCGTCGAGAAAGGTGTAGGGCCGGGCGCTGAGAATTTCTGCCGCCAGCGGCGAGGGTGCTGGCAGGTCGCGGCTGATCAGGCGCACGTCGCGGGCGCCCGCATC
>DQGF01000550.1:4906-6279 GCA_003525045.1 Pseudomonas sp.
CCATGCGGCGCAACAAGGTCAGCCAGCCTTCACTGTCCATGGCGTCGTGGAGACAATCGTCGAGGGTTTGCTCCACCAGGGGATGATCAGGAATCTCACGCTCGCCGGCGAGGTTTTCCACACAGGCAATCTGGTCGGGAAACACGCTGGCGATCAGGTCTTCGCTTTTCATCCGCTGGATCTGCGGCGCGACTTTGCGTCCACCGGTATAACGCGGCAGCGCCAGCGCCACCCCGGCATTCCAGCGCCAGCGTACGCCGAACAATGGCGCTTCGAGCACCGCTTGCGTCAGGATGTGCTCGGCGCTGTTGCTGTGCAGATAGCGCCACACATCATCCAGCTCAAAGCTGTGGCTGCTGGACAGCGACAGCACGATGGCATCCTCGCTGGCGGCCGCCTGCAATTCGAAGTTGAAGGTGCGACAGAAACGCTTGCGCAGGGCCAGGCCCCAGGCGCGGTTGATGCGGCTGCCGAACGGGGTGTGGATGATCAGTTGGGTGCCGCCGGATTCGTCGAAAAACCGCTCCATCAGCAGCGTGTCTTGCGATGGTAGGGCGCCGAGGGTCAGGCGCGCGCGGGCGAGGTAATCCACCAGTTGCTCGGCACTGGCGAGATTGAGGCCGAGGGTCTCGGTCAGCCAGTCGAGTGCGGGCTGCAAATTCCCGGGTGTGGCGCCAAGCAGGTCATCGAGTTGCGCTTGCAGGCGTGCCACGGCGAACGACAATTCATCACTGCGACCGGGAGCTTCACCGAGCCAGAACGGAATGGTCGGCGGTTGACCCTGAGCGTCTTCGACCCGGACCTTGCCGGTTTCGACCCGCAGGATTCGATAAGAGGTGTTGCCTAGCTGGAAGACATCGCCGGCAATGCTTTCCACCGCGAAGTCCTCGTTGACGCTGCCGATGTTCAGCCCTTGCGGCTCCAGCAGCACGCTGTAGTCGGCGTTATCCGGAATGGTGCCGCCGCTGGTTACGGCGGTCAGTTTGCTGCCCCGACGACCGCGCAGCGTGCGGGTCACGGCGTCGCGGTGCAGATAAGCGCCGCGGATGCCCTGACGACCGCTGTAGCCATCGGCGAGCATGTGCAGCAGCGCCTGATAATGCTTTTCGTCGAGTTCGGCATAAGGCGAAGCCCGGCGGAACATCTCCAGCAGTGCCTGTTCCTGCCATTCCTGACAGCTGACTTCAGCGATGATTTGTTGCGCGAGTACGTCCAGCGGAGCCTGAGGAATCTGCAAGGTATCGAGTTCGCCGCGACGCACGCAGTCGAGCAGGGCGATGCATTCGATCAGGTCATCGCGGGTGGTGGCAAACAACCGCCCCTTGGGCGTGCCGCCGACCTGGTGTCCGGCGCGGCCGACCCGCTGCAGCCCG
>DQGF01000550.1:6632-8579 GCA_003525045.1 Pseudomonas sp.
AGGTCGACGTCGCCAATGTCGATCCCCAGTTCCAGCGATGCCGTGGCGATCAGCACTTGCAGGTCGCCGCGCTTGAGCCGTTGCTCGGCGTCGAGGCGAAATTCCTTGGCCAGGCTGCCATGGTGGGCGGCTACCGCATCCTTGCCCAGACGCTCGCTCAAATGTCGACTCAGGCGTTCGGCCAGACGCCGGGTGTTGACGAAAATCAGCGTGGTCCGGTGCTCGCGGGCGAGGGTGGCGAGGCGGTCATAAACCAGTTCCCAGACGTCGTTGGCCATGACCGCCGACAACGGCACGGGCGGCACTTCGATGTCCAGATCCCGCGGCCGGGCGTGGCCGATGTCGATGATTTCACAGGCGCGGTCGCGACCGACTAAAAAACGCGAGACCGCTTCGATTGGCTTTTGCGTGGCAGACAGGCCGATGCGCACCAAGGGTTCCGCGCACAATGCCTGCAAGCGTTCCAGGCTAAGGGCCAGGTGACTGCCGCGTTTGCTGGCGGCGATGGCGTGGATTTCGTCGACGATGACCGTGCGCGTGGTTTTGAGCATTTGTCGGCCGGAGTCGGAGCCAAGCAGCACATACAGGGATTCCGGAGTGGTCACCAGAATGTGAGGCGCTGTCCTGCGCATCGCCGAGCGGTCTTTTTGCGGCGTATCGCCGGTGCGCACGGCGGTGTTGATCTGCAAGCGGGGCAGGCCCATCGCGCGCAATTGCTCTGTAATGCCGGCCAAGGGGTTTTGCAGGTTGATCTGGATGTCGTTGGACAGGGCCTTTAGCGGCGAGACGTAGACCACCAGGGTTTCATTCGGCAGCCCACCTTCAGTTTCCAGGCCGCGGTGGACCAGATCATCGATGACCGCGAGAAAGGCGGTGAGGGTTTTGCCGGACCCCGTGGGAGCGGCGACCAGGGTCGAACGGTGCTGGCGGATCAACGGCCACGCCCGGGCCTGGGCGGCGGTGACCGTCGGGAAGGTGTTGCTGAACCAGGCGCTGACGGCGGGGTGGAAGCCTGCCAGGGCGCTGTCTGCAGGGATGGGCAGATTCATGTCGTGATTTATGCGGGTGGGGGACTGAAGATGCAAGTACCGCTCAAGACCTTTGCCGATCTGGAGGGCCTCTTCGCGGGCAAGCCTCGCTGCTACGGATTTCGCGGCGTCCACACGATCGTGAGCAACACACAACCCCGTAGGAGCGAGGCTTGCCCGCGAAGAGGCCGGTTGCAGCAACGCAAATCCGAGGGATGTACACTTTACGGATGACGGTTGCGCTCTAAACCCGCAAAATGCAACGATTCCGGCAACTATCGACGACATTGCCCGCGGGTAGTGTCGATAAGCCATTGTTTCATTCAGACTGGGCCTGCTGACTCTATGCGAATGCGCCTTATGTTACTGGGCGGCGGAAATGCCCTTGGGCAGGCGCTGATTCGCCTCGGTGCGGAGGAAGACATCGGCTTCCTCGCCCCCCGCCCACCGCAGGACGGCTGGGATGCCGCGAGCCTGACGCAACTGCTCGACGACACCCGCCCGGACGCGCTGATCAACCTCGCCTACTACTTCGACTGGTTCCAGGCGGAGACGGTCAGCGAGCAGCGTCTGGCCGGGCAGGAGCGGGCGATCGAGCGTCTGGCCGAGCTGTGCCAGCATCACAACATCGTTCTGCTGCAGCCTTCGAGCTATCGCGTGTTCGACGGCTCCCGGGCAACTGCCTACAGCGAAAAAGACGAACCGGTGCCCCTGGGCCTGCGCGGTCAGGCCTTGTGGCGGATCGAGAAAAGCGTACGCGCCACCTGCCCGCAACATGTGCTGCTGCGTTTCGGCTGGCTGCTCGATGACAGTCCCGATGGCACCCTCGGGCGTTTCCTCGCTCGGGCCGAGACACCTGAAGAACTGCTCTTGGCCGATGACCGTCGGGGCAATCCGACGCCGGTGGATGACGCTGCCC
>DQGF01000550.1:8874-9204 GCA_003525045.1 Pseudomonas sp.
CGGTGGATGACGCTGCCCGGGTGATCATTTCGGTGCTCAAGCAACTTGATTGTGCAGCGCCACTGTGGGGCACCTATCATTACGCCGGGCATGAGGCGACCACGCCACTGGCGCTGGGGCAGGCGATCCTCACCGAAGCCCGCGCGCTGCATCCGCTGGCCATCGAAGCACCGACCGCCCAGGCTCACGCCGCGCGCCCGGATGCCGCCGAAGAGCCGCAACACGCGGTGCTGGCCTGCAAGAAAATTCTGCACACCTTCGGCATCAAGCCTCGCGCCTGGCGCGCGGCACTCCCGGGCTTACTGGATAGGTTTTATCGCCATGGCTGAC
>DQGF01000550.1:9535-10586 GCA_003525045.1 Pseudomonas sp.
GGCGGCGCCGGTTTCATCGGCTCGCACCTGACCGATGCCTTGCTCGCCAAGGGTCATTCGGTGCGGATTCTCGATGACCTGTCCACCGGCAAGCGCAGTAATCTGCCGCTGGACAACCCCAAGGTTGAACTGATTTTGGGCGATGTCGCCGATGCTGCACTGGTCGCTCGGGCGATGCTTGGCTGTAGTGCTGTCGCGCATCTGGCCGCGGTGGCTTCGGTGCAAGCGTCGGTGGACGATCCGGTGAAGACTCACCAGAGCAATTTCATCGGCTCGCTGAATGTTTGCGAAGCCATGCGCCAGGCCGGGGTCAAGCGCGTGCTGTTTGCGTCCAGCGCGGCGGTCTACGGCAATAACGGCGAAGGCGAGTCGATCGATGAAGACACGCCCAAGGCGCCGCTGACGCCGTACGCGTCGGACAAGCTGGCGAGCGAGCACTACTTCGACTTCTACCGTCGCCAGCATGCTCTGGAGCCGGTGGTGTTCCGCTTCTTCAACATCTTCGGCCCGCGGCAGGATCCATCCTCGCCGTATTCCGGGGTGATCAGCATTTTCAGCGAGCGCGCACAGAAAGGTCTGCCGATCACTGTGTTCGGTGACGGTGAGCAGACTCGCGATTTTGTGTACGTCGAAGACCTGGTCGACCTGCTGGTGCAAGCCATCGAGAAACCGCAGGTCGAGGTCGGCGCGGTCAATGTCGGCTGGAACCAGGCCACCACCCTCAAGCAAATGCTTGAAGCGCTGGAGGCAGTGGTCGGTCAGTTGCCGCCCGTTAGCTACGGCCCGGCGCGCTCGGGTGACATCCGCCATTCCCGGGCGAACAATCGGCGTTTGCTGGAGCGCTTTACCTATCCGCAGCAGACACCGCTGAGGGTCGGCCTGGCGCGGTTGTTGGGGCGCTGAATCGTAGCTTCGAAAAAGGCGCCTGTTGAGGCGCCTTTTTTTATTCTGGATCACTGTTGTCCGGGCTGACGTCTTCGCGAGCAAGCCCGCTCCCACAGGTGACCGGGGTTTCCAGACGAACACGGTCTCCTGTGGGAGCGGGCTTGCT
>DQGF01000043.1:0-155 GCA_003525045.1 Pseudomonas sp.
GTCGACATGAACTCGTTCTGGGTTTATGGCTTTTTCGAAGAAACCAAATTGCCCCATGTGCGTGTGGGGGATAAAGCTGACATGCAACTGATGAGCGGTGAAGTGCTCAAGGGGCATGTGGAGAGTATTTCTCGCGGTATCTACGACCGTGACAA
>DQGF01000043.1:521-2284 GCA_003525045.1 Pseudomonas sp.
AACTGGATCAAGATCGTCCAGCGGGTGCCGGTGCGGATTCACATTGATGAAGTGCCGGATGGCGTGCTGTTGGCGGCGGGGATTACTTGTACGGTGGTGGTGAAGCAGGACGGCTTGGAATAACAGATAGACCGAGTCGCCTGCATTCGCGAGCAAGCCCGCTCCCACATTAGATCTTCAGTGAACATAATATATGTGTACGAAGGAGATCCAATGTGGGAGCGGGCTTGCTCGCGAAGGGGTCGACCCGGTCTCAGAGCTGCCCCCTCAACCCGAACCGCTTCATCAACCCCGACTCCAGCATCCCCTTGGGCAACAGCCCCGCCAGCAACGGCAGCGCCCGGCTGCCATTGCCCAGGCGAACCAACCTTGGCGGTTTGCTCTGCTGCACAGCCTTGAGCAAACCAGCGGCAAATTCACTGGCCGGAGTCGGGTTGTCCTGGGACGCTTTGGCCCGCGCCCGAATGCCTTCACGCAGCGGCCACCACGGCGATTGCTCGTTGATCAATTGCTCCGCCTCATGCCCGGCATTCCTGGCGAAACTGGAGGCGATTGCCCCCGGCTGAACCTCCATGACCCGCACGCCGAACGGCGCCAGTTCCATGCGCAAGGCATCGCTCAAGGCGTGCACCGCGGCTTTCGAGGCGCAGTAGGCGCCGGCAAACGGCGTGACCAAAACCCCGGACACACTGCCGATGTTTACCACCATTCCTTTAGCCCGGCGCAACACCGGAAACAGCGCCCGGGTCACGCCAACGATGGCGAACACATTGGTCTCAAACTGCCGCTGCATGGCCGGCACACCGCCGTCGAGCAATGGCCCCATGGCGCCATAACCGGCGTTGTTGATCAGCACATCGAGGCCGCCATGTTGTTGGTTGATCTGCTCGCTCAACTGTTCCAGCGCCGCGCCATCGTTGACGTCCAGTTGCACGGCGGTGAAACCGGCAGCCGCCAGAACCGCTACGTCTTCGACCTTGCGGGCACTGGCCCAGACTTTGTAACCGGCACTTTTAAAAGCGTCGGCCAGGGCGCGGCCAATGCCGCTGGAACAACCGGTAATCAACGCAACGGGCATGGCGCGGTCCTTGTGCAAAAGAAAGGTGTGATTTGTAGGCGCGAGCGGTGCGGCGATCCGACTTGCCCGCGATGAACGATAACGCGGTCAGTCAGAGAAACTACCCTGCAATCGCTCGGCACGGAACTCCAGGGTTTGCGGGCGATAACCGGGACGCAGCGGCGGCAGTGGCAAGCAGTCTTCCCAATTCGCGCCCGCCTGCAGTTCACCGGGGCCCCGATAACGGGGGGCGGCGTATTGATTGTCGGCCAGGTTCACCGTATCGCCTGGCGCGTACGCCGCGACACGCCAGCGCAACTCGGTCAGGGGTACATCGTTGCCATTGTTCATGGTCAACTTCAGCGGACGATCCGCCGGACAGTGTTCAGGCGCGTAGCTGATGCGCAACTCCAGGCGCGCCAGTTGCTTGACCTCGCGGTTGTCCATCCAGATCACCCAGGTCGCCACCACGCCCAATCCTATGGCCGCGGCCACGGAGACGGGCAAGGCCTTGGCTGGATAGCGCAGCAACAGGATCAGCCAGGTGATGACCAGCAGGACGCCGATGAACATGACGCGAAACCTCGGGAGAGAGAAGCCCATCCTACCTAAGCGTAGGGGGGATTGGCGATGGGCTTGATTCCGGCGGTGGGTTATCTGACCTCTTCGCGAGCAAGCCCGCTCCCACAATAATCCTGTGTCGATC
>DQGF01000043.1:2640-6410 GCA_003525045.1 Pseudomonas sp.
TCGCGAAGAGGCCCTCCAAGGCAACAAAAAACTTAGACAAAAAAAGCCCCCACCCAACCCACTGCGGATAGGGACGCAGTGAGCAGGATGGGGGCTTTTTTGTATTACCGAACGTTTACTGCGCGATGGTCTTCACCGACACGCCGCGTTCGATCGGGTTGGAACGACCATAGATATCTTCATACCGCTCGATATCGTCTTCGCCCAGGTAGCTGCCCGATTGCACTTCGATGATTTCCAGCGAGATCTTGCCCGGATTGCGCAAGCGGTGGACCGATGCGATCGGGATGTAGGTCGACTGGTTTTCAGTCAGCAGGAACACGTTTTCGTCGCAGGTCACTTCGGCGGTGCCGCTGACCACGATCCAGTGTTCGGCGCGGTGGTGGTGCATTTGCAGGGACAGGCACGCGCCCGGCTTGACCGAGATGCGCTTGACCTGGAAGCGGCCGCCCATGTCCACCGAGTCGTAGGAGCCCCACGGACGATAGACTTCGCAGTGGGTCTGGGTTTCGCTGCGGCCTTGCTCGTTGAGGGTGTTGACCATTTGTTTCACGCCTTGGACCTTGTCCTTGTGGGCGATCATCATGGCGTCCTTGGTTTCGACGACCACGATGTTTTCCAGGCCGATCACCGACACCAGTTTGCCGTTGCCGTGAATCATGCAGTTTTTGCTGTCCTGAATGACCACGTCGCCTTTGGTGACGTTGCCGTTGGCGTCTTTCTCGTTCACTTCCCACAACGACGACCAGCAGCCGACATCGCTCCAGCCAGCGGTCAGCGGCACGACGCAGGCGCGTTGGGTTTTTTCCATCACCGAGTAGTCGATGGAATTGTCCGGGCAGCAGGCGAAGGTCGCGGAATCGATGTCGACGGTGTCGGCATCCTGTTCGCTGCGTTCCAGGGTCAGTACGCAGGTGTCGTAGATGTCCGGATCGTGTTTCTTCAGCTCTTCGAGGAAGCGGCTGGCGCGGAACAGGAACATGCCGCTGTTCCAGAAGTAACCGCCGGACTGGACGAACTCGGTGGCGCGTTTCACGTCCGGTTTTTCGACGAAGTGCGAAACACGGCTGACGCCTTCGGGCAGCAGCGAGTCGTTGGTCGACTTGATGTAGCCGTAGCCGGTTTCCGGTTTGGTGGCCGGTACGCCGAACAGCACCATTTCGCCGTTTTCGGCAGCGACGGTGGCCAAGGCCAGGGCGCGTTGCAGGGCTTTCTGGTCTTCCAGCACGTGGTCGGCCGGCAGGACCAGCATCAATTCATCGCGACCTTCATTGACCAGCATCATCGCGGTCAGGGCTACCGCCGGCGCAGTGTTGCGGCCGAAGGGTTCCATCAGGATGCGCTGGGTGTCGAGGTTACGGGCAAGCAGCTGCTCGTTGACGATAAAACGATGGTCCTTGTTGCAGACCACGATCGGGGTGTCCATGCCGTCGAACACCAGGCGTTCCAGGGTTTGCTGGAACAGCGTGTGTTCGCCGGTCAGGGCGAGGAATTGCTTGGGGAATTGCTTACGCGAAAGCGGCCAAAGACGTGAGCCGCTACCACCTGACAAAATCACCGGAATCATGTTGTTACTCCTTGAAAATCGTTTGGGTCAGAGCTACTGCGTTCTGTCGTTTCACTCTTTTTTTTGTTTCGTGTCCCAACTGACACCTCGGTCCCTTGTAGGAGCGAGCTTGCTCCGGGCGGCGTTCCGACGATGGACGTCAACGAAAACGCGTGCTGTCTGGATAAACGCGTTGCCCTTGCGTTTTTCGCGAGCAAGCTCGCTCCTACAGGGGGACATGGGTCAATCAGGCAAATTGATTAGCGCGTCGAAACCGGGCGTTTTACCCAGACTGGCGACAGGCTGCTGCCGTTGCCGGTGACGTACAGCACGGCGGCTTCACCACGTTCCAGGGCAACCGGTTTCACGTCGCCGACTTTCTTGTCGCCATCGTATAGCGCCAGGCTGACTTTGACCGGGTTGATTTCACGCTCGCCACGGCCCTTGGCGGCCACGTTCGGCACCACTTCGGTTTTGCCGTCGGCGGTTTTCAGGGTCAGGGCCTTGTCGCTCAGGTTCTGTACGCGAACCAGGGACTTCTGCTTGTTCTTGAACGGCGGCTCTTCGATCAGTTGCGGCGCGCCGCTGGCATTGCTGACCAGGGTGTAATAGTGGTCACCGGCCAGTTTCACCGGCAGGGTCTGGCTGCCGACCTTGGCACTGTAGTCGCCACCAGGCATGAAGCTGAAGTCAGTGCTGGACAGCGGCGCGACTTCGGCCAGGTTGGTGCTGCCGACAGTGGCGCTGACTTCAGCGTTACCGGCGTTGTAGACCCGCACGAAGCTCGAGCCTTTTGGTGCGGTCGGGCCGTAAAGCGCGCCATCACCGGCGAAAGCCTGCATGGACAGGACGCTCATGCCAGCGACGAGAGCGAAAGTCTTGGCGAGACGGCGAGGAGTAGTAGTGAAAGTCATGGTGTACCTCTCTTTCAGTTTTGCGCCCGGTCGGGCGTCTCGGATTTAGTGTTTGCGGCTACGTTTTGTTGGCGAGCGCCAGCTTCTTTGAGCTCTGCGACCCACTGTGGGTCGGCGTCACCGATTTCGTTGTTCACAGGCAGATAACGTTCAGGAAACTCCCAGATCAGCACCTGTGGCGGGCTGTTCTTGAAAGCATCGCTTTTGAGATAGCTGAGCATCGGCAGAATCGGGCCGTGGCCGTCTTCGGCGTAATTGACCACGTCGCTGTGCAGCGCTTGTTTCAGCGCACCGACGAAGTTCCAGTTAGGGTTGGCGCTGTAGCTGGTGCCGATCAGGGCCACCGGCACTTCAGTGTTGGCGAACAGAGCATCGTCACCGGCCGCCTGGTCTTGCGCAGCAACGGTGTTGCGCTTCTGCAAGGGTTCTTGCGCCGGCATCAGGTTTTCGAACAGCGGATCCAGCGGCAGGAACAAACGCAAGTCGCCCTTGTGCGTGACCTTTTCCGCAGGTTCAGTAACGAAGCGTTGCGGCTCACCGCTCAGCGGAGTTTTGTCGGCAATGGTTTTGGCCAGGGTCTCGGCAGCGATTTGCGCGCCTTCCGGGGTCCAGTGGGTGTCGGTGCGCAGGAACACTTGCTGACCGTCCAGCTTGCCCTTGAGCAGCGGGCCGAGCAGGTCGGGAGCAAGGACCTTGTTAGCCGCGACACGGGCATGGAAGTCCTGATAGAGATTGGCGTGGATGCTCGAAGGCTTCACGTCACCCAGGTGTTCCGGGTACAGGCGCGTCTTGGCCGGCACGATCGCCATCACCAGTTTCACGCCTTTCTCTTTCAGGGTCTGGCGCACGCCTTCGACCAGTGCGTAGTTGCCTTGCAGGTTCAACTCTTCGTTGACGATCGGGTTGAATTCCTCATCGCTGTACAACCACTGGTCGCGGCCGAGCACGACGCCTGGACGACCTTCGTTGAACAGTTTGAAATCCAGCGCGGCCCAGAGATTGGTGCCCAGGCGCTTGATCGGAAACTCTTCGTCGTAATGGGTCTCCACGGCTTTGGACCAGCGGCCGTTGAGCACCGTCGCATCGGCGTTGGTGCTGAAGCCCAGGAAGCTGCGTGTGGACCACAGGCCCAGGGCCAACAGCGTCAGCATGAACAGGGCGATGTAGAAGATGCGTAATGAGCGGGTCATGTTCAGATCCCTCAGAACTGGAAGTAAAGGAACGGCGAGAAGCTTTGCGCCGAGAGTTTCAGGATCGAGGCGATGAACAGCAGCAGAACCAGAGCGCGCATCACATAACGCGACCAGTCA
>DQGF01000043.1:6705-8319 GCA_003525045.1 Pseudomonas sp.
ACATAACGCGACCAGTCAGCGGACCAGTAGGCCGGTTGCACTTGTGCGTCGGTACCGACGGTGTAACCCGGTTCGTGGATGCTGGCCGGGTTGTCGCCCGGTACGGCTTTGATCATTCCAGGCGTCGCAGCCGCCGGGCCATCGGCCTCGACATTCACTGCAGGCTTGGTCTTGACCGGCGGCCGGTTGCTGTAGAAGTCACGGATGCCGAAGAACGCCAGGGTCATGTAAGCCACCACCAGAGTCGCGACTTGCAGGCCGGTCAGGCTGGCCTGGTTGAGTTCCGACAGTGACCATTCGCCGAAGCTGAACATCGCGCCGTACATACGACCGGCGACGTGCAGGTTTTCCGAGCGGAAGATCACCCAGCCCATGACAACGAGCAGGAAAGTCAGCGCCCAACGGATCGGGTTGATGCTGCGCGGCGAGGTGTTCAGGCCGAGGGCCTTTTCGATCGCCAGCCACATGCCGTGCCACGCACCCCAAACGATGTAAGTGATGTTCGCGCCGTGCCACAGACCACCGAGCAGCATGGTCAGGAACAGGTTGCGATAAGTCATCAGCGTGCCTTTACGGTTACCGCCGAGGGTGATGTACAGGTAGTCACGCAGCCAGGTGGAGAGGCTGATGTGCCAGCGACGCCAGAACTCGGTGATCGACTGGCTGATGTACGGCTGCTTGAAGTTTTCCATGAAGCGGAAACCCATCATCAAGCCCAGGCCGATGGCCATGTCGCTGTAACCGGAGAAGTCGAAATACAGCTGCGCGGTGTAGGCCAGGGCGCCGAGCCAGGCATCGCCCGTGGTCGGGTTCTGCAGGGCAAAGCAATGGTCGGCCACCACCGCCAGGGTGTCGGCAATGAAGACTTTCTTGATGAAACCCTGCATGAACCGCGTGCAGCCCTCGGAGAACTTGTCGAGGGTGTGGGTGCGGTTGTTGAACTGGTCGGCCAGGTCGCGGAAGCGCAATACCGGGCCGGCGATCAGGTGCGGGAAGATCGCGACGAACGCAGCAAAGTCGATCAGGTTACGGGTCGCCGGGGTGTCACCACGGTAGACGTCGATGATGTAGCTGATGGACTCGAAGATGTAGAACGAGATCCCGATCGGCAACAGCACGTGGGTCAGGATGAACGGCGACAGACCGACCGAAGTCATCATCGCGTTGATGCTGTCGACGCCGAAGTTGGCGTACTTGAAGTAGCCGAGAATGCACAGGTCGACGCCCACGCCCAGGAGCAACCAGCGCTGTGCCGGTTTGGTCCGAACGCCTGCCGCACCGACTTTGAGGCCGATCCAGTAGTTCCACAGCGTGACGGCGGCGAACAGTGCCAGGAAGTCCACACGCCACCAGGCATAGAACACATAACTGGCGAGCAGCAACAGCAGGTTGCGATAGCGTATTCCGCTCAGGTAGTACAGGCCGAGAAAGATCGGCAAGAACAAAAACAGGAATACATTGGACGAAAATACCATCCCGATCTCTCCATGTTTAACCAACAGTCAAGGGCCAAAGCCCCCCCAAACCCCCCACCGAAAAACCGGGGGATGTATTGCATTCAAAACCACCGCGAATCCCTGTAGGAGCGAGGCTTGCCCGCGAAGGCCGTTACGC
>DQGF01000027.1 GCA_003525045.1 Pseudomonas sp.
TGTGGGAGCGAGCCGGCTCCGGGCGGCGTTCCCGCGAAGAGGCTGGCACATTCAACATTGATGTCGACTGACCTGACGCCTTCGCGAGCAAGCCCGCTCCCACAAGGGATCGCGGCATGATTAGAGAGCATAAAAAAAGTGGCAACCGCGTCAACGGTGGCCACTTTTTTGAACGGCGTGATTAATGGCCGTAAACGTCGAAATCGAAGTACTTGTCCTGCACTTGCTTGTACTTGCCATTGGCGCGGATTTCGGTGATGGCGGTATTGAATTTGTCCGCCAGCGCTTTATCACCCTTGCGCACAGCGATACCGGCGCCACCGCCGAAGTACTTGGCGTCTTCGTAGGTCGGGCCGACGAACGCGAAGCCCTTGCCCGCGTCGGTTTTCAGGAAACCGTCGTCCAGGGTGACCGAGTCGGCCAACATCGCGTCGAGGCGACCGGAAACCATGTCCAGGTTGGCTTCCTGTTGGGAGCCGTAACGCACCAGGACAATGCCGGCCGGTTGCAGCACTTCAGTGGCGAAGCGGTCGTGGGTACTGGCACGCAGCACACCGACTTTCTTGCCCTTGAGCTCGGTCAGCGGGTCCTTGACGTCGGTGCCTTCCTTCATCACGAAGCGCGCCGGGGTGTGGTAGTACTTGATGGTGAAATCGACGTTCTTTTTACGGTCGTCAGTGATGGTCATGGACGACAGAATGGCGTCGATTTTCTTGACCTTCAGGGCCGGGATCAGGCCGTCGAACTCTTGCTCGACCCAGGTGCATTGCATTTTCATCTGTTCGCACAGCGCGTCGCCGATGTCCACGTCGAAACCGGTGAGTTTGCCGTCAGGGGTTTTCATCGAGAATGGCGGGTACCCGGCTTCGATACCGATGCGGATCGGCTTGGCGTCAGCGGCCACGGCGGTCAGGGACAACATCGACAGTGCCAGGGCACCGAACATCACTAGCTTCTTCATTTATAACTCCTGTGTGCGGAGGCTTTTATTGGCAGCTTTCGATTGGCTTTCGGTCGCTGCTTCAGGGTGAAGAGCACCGAAGTGGGCGGCAGTCTAGAGGGGCTTTCGCAGGGCAAATTGTGTTTAAGCGACAAATACTTATAAAAAAGTGGTGACTGGATTCGAGGTGATTCAAGCGTGCGCCAAGGTAGTGCAAGTACCGTAGGACAAGTCCTGGTTTCGGAAAAAACCTACAAGGTTTCGGTGCTTATCCTATTGATTGCTCCGACTGGCGATGAGTGATGTTTTGCGGCACATTGAGCGTCCGTCGTCCACCACGAGAAACGTGATGCCCACGTTGAACCTGATCCAGCACCACCCCGCCGAAGGTCCGGGCGCCATTGCCGAATGGGCCGGCTCCCGAGGCTTGACGCTGAATGTCTTTCGCGCTGACCTCGGCCAGTTGCCGCCAGTGAGTGCGGCGCCGGTGATCCTGTTGGGCGGGCCCTATGAATCTAACGCCGGGCCGGCGTGGCTCGAAGCCGAACGGCAATGGCTGGCGGGCAGCCTGGATCAGGGCGCGGCGGTGTTTGCGATTTGTCTGGGGGCGCAGTTGCTGGCGTTGAGTCTGGGCGGCAATGTGCGGCGGATGGACCGCAGCGAAACCGGCTGGACCCCTGTGACGTTTACCGATGGCCAGGTGCTGAAAGTGCTGGAGTGGCACGAAGACGCAATCGACCTGCCGCCCGCCGCGCAGTTGCTGGCAAGCAGTGATCATTGTCGGCAGCAGATGTATGGCGTGGGAACGACGCGGGTGGGACTGCAGTTTCATCCGGAGTGGACTGCCGAATCGGTGGCGACGCTCAATGCGCATTTTGCCGAAGAGTCGCCTTTACCCCGCGATCAACAGGACAGCGCCGCCTACGCAACCGTTTTTGACTGGCTGCAGGTAACGCTGGATGGGTGGTGGTCAGCGTCGTCGTCAGGCACACACTGACCCTGTGGCGAGGGAGCTTGCTCCCGCTGGGTTGCGAAGCAGCCCCAACTCAGCCAACTCATTCTCCTGTCGAACAGAGATTGCGACTGCTTCGCAGTCGAGCGGGAGCAAGCTCCCTCGCCACAATGATCAGCTGTGTTTGATGGTCAGCATTCGCAGCCGATGATCGCCGTGGCGGTGCGTGCAGCCGCTACGCTCAACTCAAACCCTTCATCCAGCCACCCCGTCACCCCGCCGATCATCTCCTTGACCGGGTACCCCAGCGCCGCCAGTTTCACCGCGGCCTTATTGGCGCCATTGCAATGGGGCCCGGCGCAATACACCACGAACAAACCGGTTTTCGGGTAGGCCGCCAGGCCTTCAGCGGTCAGCAGTCGCCCCGGAATATTGATCGCGCCCGGCACATGACCGCGCTCGTACGCCAGCGGAGCGCGCACATCCACCAGGATAAAATCCACTTCGCCGGCCTGTTGGCTGCCGTAGACGTCGGAACAATCGGTTTCATAGGTCAGTCGGTTGCTGAAATGCGTCAGGGCGATGGCCGATGGGGCTGCGGGAATCTCGCGGACCAGGCTGGTCATGGGCTGTACTCCAAAGTCTCGGTGGGTGTGAGAAGACTTTATCCGCCCGCTGCTTGCGGCTACAGTGGCGCACAAGACACTCATCGGGAACTTTCCGCCAAATGCAGCCCACCCCTGGATTGGTCGCGATTCTGGCCTACGACGGCCTTTGCACTTTTGAGTTCGGCATCGCCGTGGAGATCTTCGGCCTGGCGCGCCCGGAATTCGATTTCCCCTGGTACGAGCATCGGATCGCCGCCGTGGATCAGGGCCCGATGCGGGCCATGGGTGGCATTCAAGTGGTGGCCGATGGTGGTATGGAGCTGCTCGACGCTGCCCGAACCATCATCATTCCCGGCTGGCGCGACCGCAGCGCCCCGGTGCCCGAGGCATTGATCGCGGCGCTGCGCCAGGCCCATGCCCGTGGTGCGCGGTTGCTGTCGATCTGCTCGGGGGTGTTCGTGCTGGCGGCCACCGGTTTGCTCGACGGCCACGGCGCCACCACCCATTGGCGCTACACCACGGAACTGGCTAAGCGTTTTCCGAACATCCTGGTGGATCCGGACGTGCTTTACGTCGATTCGGGTCAGCTGATCACCTCGGCCGGCAGCGCTGCCGGCATCGATGCCTGCCTGCATCTGGTGGCGCGGGACTTCGGCACCCAGGTGGCGAACTCGGTGGCGCGGCGCCTGGTGATGGCGCCACAACGCACCGGCGGCCAGGCGCAATTCATTCCGACACCGGTCAGTCCTGTGCCACGCAGCGATCTTTCGCGTGTGATGCAGTGGGTCCGGGAACGCTTGCATGAACCGCTGGAGGTACGCGACCTGGCCAGCAAGGCGGCCATGAGTGAACGCACATTCCTGCGTCGCTTCACCGACGCCACCGGCATGCCGCCCAAGGCCTGGTTGCAGCATGAACGCCTGGGGCGAGCCCGCGAGTTGTTGGAAAGCACCCATCAAAACACCGAGCAGATTGCCGAACGCTGTGGTTATCGTTCGGTGGAGAGTTTTCGGGTGGCGTTTCGCAGCGTGGTCGGGGTGCCGCCGTCGGTGTATCGGGAGCGGTTTGGGCGGGAGGTTAAAGCAATANTTNGAGGCGCTTTTTAGGGCCTCTTCGCGAGCAGGCTCGCTCCCACAT